>JBNKHS010000417.1:0-2393 GCA_050290485.1 Promineifilaceae bacterium (SeqCode)
CACATTGGTTGTTATCCTCACCTGGCTAACGCTGGACGAAACGCTATCACCTGAACAACGTGCTAAAAATCGGCAAAAGGGTGGTGAAAGCTTATCACCTGGGCACGTGGCCACCAACACTGTTCTGCTGATGGTTTTACTGGTAGCTTTTATAGGGCAATTTATGATGGGCCTCTTGACCTCGACGTTTGCTTTATATGGCGCGGCCGTTTTATTTGATGGTTACAGTACACAGGCAACCGATTTGGGGATTGGCTTTTTGCTCAGCATTGTAGGCATGACCCAATTGATCACCCAATTAATGATCCTGCCACGTATGGTCAAACGGTTCAGTGATCCGGTTATTGCTATTGTGGGGTTATCCATTCGTGGCATAGGCGTGTTTATCTTTGCTATTGCCCTCACGCCTTATGTGGGAGCCCTTGGTTCATTCGCTTTTGCGCTGGGGATGGGGCTGCTCATGCCGCCATTACAATCAATGACGACACGCACGGTAGAAGATGAACTGCGCGGCGGTGTATTGGGTGTGTATCAATCGGTCATTAGTATTGCCACGATTGCCAGTACGGCCGTTGCGGGCGTGTTGTTTGCCATATTACCAACCGTACCCTATTGGGTGGGTGTCGGCTTGACATTGGTCGCATTACTACCAGCCATATTCCTGGTGAAAAAGATGCCCAAGCCAGCACACAAGCAACCAGAACCAGATGTCGTTACGGCCGTATCAGATTAAACTTTCTGCTACAGATTGATTCACTTTTCGAAAAATGAGCCAATCTCACCCTCAGCCTGCAACTTCCCCTCCTGCACACACGTAGACATTCACATAAACCCCAAATTTATTGGACAAAGTCTGAAGGAGTATTTTTAATGAAAGAAAAAGAGCAGGTACAAAGCAACGGGGTTAGCAAAGCTATCATTATTGCCGTCGGTATTATTCTTTTGTTGTCTGCATGTGGCAACATGACTAAAATGATTTTCAGTCCTGTCATTGATGAAGTAACCCGTGAAATTGAATCGGAGTTTGAAAAAGAATTTACGGCCGAATGGGAACGTGAGCTTGAAGCACTTGAAAAAGAATTGGAAGCGGCAGATAAAGAGCTGCAAACCCTTGATCAAGAATTAGATGGCATGGAAATCAAGCTGGAAGTAGAACAACGTGCACCCAACACATTTGAAGTTAAAATTGAACGCAACGAGCCAGATCCAGTAGCGCCTATAGAACCCGTAGAATTGGAATACGGCCGTTAATCATCTTGCTGTAGGCCAAATCAAATATATCAGATCACAGGATTGACATTCATTTAGGAGCAGTCAATGAAACAGTTCCTCAAGAAGACAGGCTGCGGCAGCCTTCTTTTTCTTTTGGTAATAATCGGATTGTTGAGCATTTATCTTGCAACCCAAATACTTATCTTGCCCAACCCCTCAGCAGTTAGCGAAACACTCGAACAACTATATACAGAAGATCAAGCAGTTCGTCAGGCTGGCATTGAAACGCCTGTAGACATCATTCGATTTTTCGCTGGAGATTGGATCAGAGTTCGGAAGGTGCGGCGCATTGTGGTCGCAGATTTACTCATAACAGCAGATGACTACGCCAATGCCGCCAGCATTTTGCAGCACGGAGAAAATTCAGCAGATTATCTACAAGCCCAACAACTTTCCTTAAAAGCATACGAGCTTGGCCATACAGAGATGCGCCGCCACAGTGCCCTGGCAGAAGATCGTTACCTCATCTCCATTGGACAACCACAAAAATATGGCACGCAATTTGCCTGTGAGCCCGAAACAGGGTGGCAAATCAGCCCGGTAGACCCCGACATTACAGATGAAGATCGTTTGCAAATGGATGTTGAACCCTTAGCAGATATGGAAGCCAAGATAGCTGAACTCAACAAGGTTACAGAACAACAATGTTCGCTGACTCAGGAAACAATGCGATTAGTCGAAACGATTATGGAAAACAACCCCTAACGAAAAGAGCGCATCTCAAAATGAGTTTGTCATTTTGAGATGCGCTCAGATATACTTCCAAAACATTCTTGCTTTTACTTGATGACTAAAGGCAAAAATGTTTGCTTATCCAGCACCGGAGCCAGCACTGTTACGTACTTAAATGCACCATTTGCCGCATCGAAATAACTAATATTGCCATTCCCTAAACTGTCCTGACAGGCTTTTACAAAAGAAGAAATTTTCAACGCGAAGAGGCAAAGAAGCAAAGGAAATAAAGAGGAAAAACTTTGCATCTTTCACTCTCTTCTGCTTTGCGTTCATGTTTTTCGTGCACCTTTTGGTAAAAGTATAACAAGAAAAAAATAGTACTCGACTCCCAGCCAGCGGGCGCTATTTTACTATTTTAAAAAATAATGTATTGTATATGGGAAAAT
>JBNKHS010000418.1:0-2352 GCA_050290485.1 Promineifilaceae bacterium (SeqCode)
CCCTTGATGGGTTTGACCCTTGGTGCACTTAGTCTGGCGGCAGAACGAGAGAAAGGGACGCTCATTTATTTGATGGCGCAGCCGATTAGTAAAGTCGAACTGTTGCTCGGTAAATTTATTGGATTGTCTTTGGCGCTGTTGGCTGCTTTGGGGTTTGGCTTTGGCCTGACTGGTTTGTTGATTGCCTTTAACGCTGGGGGAACAGATGTAGGAGCCTATTTGACCTTGGTCGGGCTGACCTTTTTATTGGCAATTGCTTCGTTGAGTTTGGGTTTCTTAATTTCGGCAGCTGTGCAGCGTTCGGCTACAGCGGTGGGGATAGCCTTGTTTTTGTGGCTATTTCTGGTTTTCTTTGGTGATTTAGGGGTGATGGGAACGGCCGTTGTGCTGCGGCTGAGTGTCAATGAACTATTTGCGCTCGCGCTGAGTAATCCATTGCAAATTTTCAAAATCGCGGCCATCTGGAATATTCGCAATAATCTTGAACTGCTCGGCCCGGCGGGCATTTACGCGATGAGAACGTTTGGTGATGGCTTGTTGTGGTTGTTGGTTGGATTGCTGCTGGCATGGACGGCCGTTCCCCTATTCATTACGCAAAAGCTATTCAAAAAAAGAGGAATCTTATGATGAAAATACGTTACCTACTCATCTTCCTGTGTCTCGGGGTTTTGGTGGCATGTGGTGACAGCCCATCTTTAGAAGTACCGCCAGAAATTCGCTACGGCGAGGACGTGTGTGAAGAATGCAGCATGATTATCAACGAGCCACGTTTTTCCGCATCTTACGTGCTTACCGATGGGACGGTGCGTCGTTTTGATGGCATCGGTGAGATGCTGGCTTACAACAGCAAATATGATGAAGATGTTCATGTTTATTGGGTGCATGATTACAACAGTGAAGAATGGATCAATGCCCAAGACGCGACTTTTCTGCTGAGCACTGATGTGCATACGCCGATGGGTTGGGGGATGTTGGCCTTTGCTGCAAAGGGTGACGCGGAACAATTTTTGACTGAGTATGAGGGTTCAATGATGAGTTGGGAGGGTTTGAATACGGCCGTTGCTGCTGGCGAATTGAACCCAGCTTCATTAAGTGCACACATCCATAACCAATCTGAAATGTCTCACGATGAAATCGGACACGAAGATATGGATCATTAAATTTATAGAAAATTAAAAGAGAGGAATCATGTTAAAGAAAATCACTTTATTTTTACTCATTTTATTGTTATCTGTATTGCTCATTGGCTGTGGTGGTGGAGGCGACTCTACAACCAGTGATTCTAAAGATGCAGCAGATGCAGAGAAAGTTGCTGAAGAAGTAGCTGATGCGCCAACGGGTGATCCTGAAGCTGGGGAAACGACATACCAACAAGCATGTTTAGCTTGCCATGGTGCGGATGCTAAGGGGATGCCGAGCTTAGGGAAAGATTTGACCACGAGTGAGTTTGTTAAAAGCCAGACCGATGCTGAATTGCTGGCGTTTGTTAAGGTTGGTCGTTCTGCTAGTGATCCGTTAAATACACAGGGCATTGATATGCCTCCCAAAGGGGGAAACCCTGCCCTCACGGATGACGATCTGATGAACATCATTGCTTACATTCGCACTTTAGAAGAGTAAATGAAAAAAAGGTGTGTGGGAGAGGGAGTACGGCCGTATCTCTCTTTCCCCACCTTGGCAAAAAAGTTTCGGACTTAGTTCTTATATAAAGAAGGATGGAGAACGATGTCCAACACCAATAACGCCCACGATAATCTGATAACGATGACAGTAGATGAAGTATTGAAAAAGTGGCCCCATACTGCTAAATTCTTTCGCCATTATATGTTGGCTTGTGTGGGGTGTACTATTGCGCCATTTTGCGAGATTGGCAAAGTTGCGGAAATTTACGGTTTGCCCCAAGAGCAATTTTTGAACGATTTGCGTGCCAGTATTCAAGATAAGTGAGTAGAAAAGAGGGGGTTTTGTTAAGAGTTGATTCAAAAACCTCAAGTGCCAAAAGCAATTATTAAAACGCTCTTTACATTGTGGACGAATTTGATATAATGCTACGCCTATTCAAAATTTCCTGACAATTACCGCTGTTAAAGCGGTTTTTGCCTATAAATGGGGTAAAGAACAAAGAATGACAACTTCAAAACCGCATCTGTTAACGCAAGAAGGTCTTGAACGACTAACAGAAGAATTGAAATACCTCACAACAGTGCGTCGTGAAGAAGTAGCAGAACGACTGCATAGTGCCTTTGAAGATGGGCAAGATGATGATTTCGTTGAGAATGCAGGCCTCGAGGCTGCTCGAAATGATCAAGCCTTTCTTGAGGGACGTATTCAAGAATTAGAAGATATTCTTAA
>JBNKHS010000419.1:0-2164 GCA_050290485.1 Promineifilaceae bacterium (SeqCode)
ACCAAACCGCTTAAAGTTTGCTTGACTTATGCTAAAATCCATAAAACAAGAGCAAAATAAAACGTGTCATTTCGATGAGTGCAACGAAGAGAAATCTTACTCTAAGACACCATCGTAAAAGATTTCTCCCTGTGGTCGAAATGACAGATGGTAAATATAAAATCTGCGAAATCTCTATAATCTTTGATAAGAAAGCAAAACCTATGATTGAACGAATTGAACCACAACCGGGGCAAGAATCTGTGTGGGATTACCCCCGCCCACCAAAAATTGAAGCTGTGAACAAACATCTCGTCGTCAAATTCAACGGTACAATTATTGCTGAAACGCACAACGCCAAGCGCGTTTTAGAAACAAGCCACCCGCCAAACTACTACTTCCCGCCACAAGACGTGAAATCGGAGTTTCTAGTAGCTCGCTTTGGCACCACCACCTGCGAATGGAAAGGGGATGCCAGCTACTTTAGTGTTTATACAGACGAGGATCAACTACCCGTTGCCGCATGGTATTATCCAACACCCAATCCCAAATACGCAGAAATTCAAGGGTATATCGCCTTTTACCCCCAATATTTAGAATGTTTTGTCGATGGTGAAAAAGCACGATCCCAGCCTGGCGACTTCTACGGCGGCTGGATTACCGATGATGTTGTCGGCCCCTTCAAAGGAGAGCCGGGAACTGAGTATTGGTAGCTGAACGGCCGTTTCTCAACTATCTATTTCATAATCAAAAGATAGTTCACTTAAAATAGGAAGGAGAATATGGTTATATTTGATTTACTATTTTTTCTGAATATTGTTGTTGCTTGTTGCTTTCTCGGTTATTTAAGCTATCTGAGCATGACTGATCGTGAAAAATTTAATAGGTTTGTGGAAAAATGGTCAAAGCGAAATCCTTTATTGTCATCAAAACAAATCTCATCCGATCAATATAAAAGCTTTTCGAAAACAATCGTACTTTTTCTTTTCTTAACCTTCATAATCGCAATAATCTTTATGATTAAAGATTTTCTTAATTATGGTCAAATACTTACTTATTAATCATCAAAAAACACAAGTTTAGCCAAATTGGGGAGCACACAATGAAGGTAAACCAAAAAATACCCGCAATAGGTTCTTTTATATTTGTCATATGCTGGTTGATCTTCTTCTACTTTGCCACCAATATCCGCCCAATGGCAATCATAACAAATGCGTGGACGAATGAAGGGAAATCCACTTGGTTTGGCAGACATTGAAATTAAAGAAGAAATCATCAACGGAGAAAGAGTCATCTTTAGAAAATATGGCACAGAAGAGCTAGTTAATTTAGATGCCTATATTGCACGAGAAAACGATATGATCATCATTGCCTTGGCAACAAGCCATGGGCAGTTTAGTTTGTATGAAGAAGATTTCATGCGTACTGTACGTAGTTTTTCACCCATGCAATAATTTTGGCATGGTTCAAAGAGAGGAATGTGCCCTTTACAGGATGATGCGGAAACAACCTTGGTTTGTACCGCAACCTGTTCACCGCCTCGTCTTGCCCCTACGGATCGTAAAGGTGCTTGATTTCTGTTCCTTCTCCTTCCCACTAATCATTTACACTTGGCAAAGATACCTCATCACTTTCGTTGCCAATAAGAATATTCTGCTATAGAAACTTCATCTTGAACTGACTAAACTCAACCGAGTTTTACATCCAAATAACTCGACATAAATAAGGAATCTATCATTATGAAATCATTTCGCGCAGTTCTTGTTTTGTCTACCCTTTTATTTTTTGCAGCACTTGTGGGATGCAATGCAAGCAATAATACGTCAGACCCAGCCCCAGAAAATAACACAAATGAACAAGAGGTTGCTATCGCTGTCGCTTTAACCCAAACGGCAACTGCAATTCAAGAAGAAGCTCCTTTACCAGAACCAGAAATTTCTGAAGTTACGGCCGTTCCTGAAGAAAGTACGCCTGAACCAGAAGCCACATCTTCTGACCCAGTGGTTGAAGAAACAACGAACGATACAGATTGTCCCATTCCCGAAATCACAACAAACGCGAAATCCTATCCCAAATCCAAACTGAAGCGAATCCCGTTCGAATCCAGTGATGCTCGATATAGAGGCCTTGCACCGCACGTCTAGGCCAAGTCCCCTATAAAAGCTTTCCCCTTCAGCGACCTTCT
>JBNKHS010000420.1:0-2161 GCA_050290485.1 Promineifilaceae bacterium (SeqCode)
GATGAAAATCATCCAGAACCAACAACACGGGATCATCAAGATAGGACAGATCATTGAGCAAGATCGTGCTCATTTGCGTGGGATCTGTGTTCGGGTTGGCTTGCAGCAAGGTCAAAATTTGTTCGCCGACAGCAGCGTCGACCTGCCGCAAAGTAGCGATCACATAAGTGACAAAGCGACTGAGATCATTATCTTCATTATCTAAGGAAAGCCAAACAGCATGATGTTGTTGAATCCAACGGGTAATTAAGGTCGTCTTGCCAAAACCAGCTGGGGCTGAAACGACGGTCAATTTACGAAAACGGCCGTTTTCCAGTTTGGTTAATAATCGTTGTCGTTCGACCAAAGACGGCCGTATGGGGGGAACAAACAGTTTTGTACGTAAGATAAATTCAGTCACAACTGCATTATACCGATTTCCCTAAAACATCGTATAAATGAAATCAGCGCAATCATCCCTAAATGGTTCACATTCCCTCGTAGATGTGATACGATTTTTCCACAACGCCTCAAAGAACTTCTGTACCTACTTAGCTTAGGAATTTATTGCTATGTTGCAGCTTCCCGGATATGTGATCACAAAACAAGTCGCAAAAACCTCTTATGAAGAGGTATATCTTGGCGTTATTGATGAAAAAGAAAAACGGCCGTGTCTCATTAAGTATCTGCACCTAAAAGACCCTTCCTCAAGCAACATCGCCAAACTCAAGCAAACCTATAAAAATCTACACCATCTTTCATCCCCCAACATTTTGGAAGTATACGAACTGCGGGAACAAGCAACAGGATTGGTGTTGGCCTTTGCCGAAGCACCACTTTTCACTTTAGAAACCTTTTTAAAACAAGGGCAGCCATCATTAGCGCTATCTTTGCAAATAGGCATTACCTTAGCAGCAACTTTGCAGCAAATACACCAAGCCAACATCATTCATGGGGGCATCAAACCCAGCAATATCCTGATACACCCCGACACCTATCAACCTAAACTTTGGGATTTTGGCCTTTTCACGCTCATCGCGCCAACCGTCAACTATTATGATTCTCACTTTTTAACGTCAGCGCTGCCCTATATCTCGCCAGAACAATCTGGACGTGCCCACCAAACCACAGATTACCGTACAGATTTGTACTCTTTGGGTGCTGTGCTTTATGAAATGTTGACCGGCCAACCCCCATTTTCCTCAACCGATCCTTTAGAAATGATTCACAGCCATTTGGCACGCACCCCAGAGCCACTCTCATCCTTTTCGCCCGAGGTACCGCAAGCTGTGTCAGATATTGTCCTAAAGTTGTTAGCGAAAGAACCAGAAAGTCGCTATCAAAGTGGGAAAGGTCTACGGATAGATCTTGAAGAATGTCAGCAGCAACTACTTGAGCATGGAGAAATTCGGCCGTTTCTGCTCGCACAACATGATCAATCCTCCAAATTATTAATGTCGCAAAAGTTATACGGCCGTAACCAAGAAATAGCCTGCTTACAAAAAGCATTCCACTCTGCCACGGAAGGCGAAACAAGCGTTGTATTTGTTTCTGGTGAAGCAGGTATTGGCAAATCGACTTTAATCAAAGAATTCAATGCGCAAAACATCCAAAACGAATATTTCATCACGGGCAAATACGAACAACTCAAACGCAACCACGCATACAACGGTGTTTTACAAGCCATACAAGATTTTGTACGCCAAATTCTAACCGAGAGTCCAGAAAGTATTGCTAAATGGAAAACATGTTTAACAAGCACAATAGGCAGCAACATTCCCGTTTTCGTTGGCTTAATCCCTGAAATAGGTCAGTTGCTCGACTCTCCTGCAAAAACAACATCGGCAACTTCAACCAACCCCAGTCAACTACACCATCTATTTGAACAACTCATTAAAGCAATTGCCACCCAGGTACATCCACTGGTTATTTTTCTCGATGATTTACAATGGGCAGACTTGGCGAGTTTAGACCTCATTCAACATTTAATGTTGAGCTCCGCTATCAACCACATCTTGTTTATTATTACCTACCGCAATGACGAACTACACGCATTACATCCACTACAAACAACAATCAACGCCTTAGAAGAAAACCAACTCTCTGTGCAAACCATTAAATTACAATCAATAGATAAACAGGCTGTCAACCAATGGATTGCAGACACATTAGCCATTAACCC
>JBNKHS010000421.1:0-2137 GCA_050290485.1 Promineifilaceae bacterium (SeqCode)
CAAATGGGTAAGTAGTTCTGACTGTTCCACCCCTAAATCCATACAAAAATATTTGCGATCCCCGCATGGCCCGGCAATAATGCGCCAGTCAGGATAATTTTTGATGTTCTCAAAAAGAACAGGGCGTCCTTCTAAAGCATGGGCTACATTGGCTACTTCAAAGGTGGTGTCTACTTCTTTATCAATTGTAATTAAATCACCAGTTGCGGTGGCTTGATCAATAAAATTTCTTAAACTCATCGTTTTCCTTTTGCACAAGTAATTGGGTAACTAATAGAGAAGCTAATTAAAAACCGGACAACTCGCTCTGGCCGGTGTCCCACCGAGCCAGCAACGGCACGGTCTGGAGACCGGCCGGAGCAAATAGATTGTCCGATGTTTAGTTGATTTGTCTATTAGTTAATTCAACGCAAAAATAAAGACGCCGTCCTGTGCATAAATCGGTGTCACACGCCCCGTTTTCATCAATAATGCAGGATCCATGAAGCCACCCTTGGCGCCAACAAAAATGTGAGTAACCCCTTCTTCTTTTAACCAGTCAATATTTGCCGGATCAGCCCAATCGGTAACGGCCGTTGCCGCCTCATTAAACGCCGTAATTTGTTGTGACAGATCCCGTTCATAATTGTAATCTGCTGGAGGGATCGTGCTCATGCGTCGTGTCAGAGGCACAATCCATGCACCGCCATCGCTGCCCGCATAGGTATTGCCTAACCAGAGCCAACTATTAGCGGCGACATGCGCATCTTCTGGCAGATTTTCATCAAGCCAATGGAGCGCAGCTAAATCCTGCGGCCACACCAAAACAGTGACAGGGTTGAGAATGGTGATTTGTTGCCGCATACCGAAGATGAATACGGCCGTAATCAACGCCCCCGTCACCAAATACGCCACTGCACGCACAGGATCACGCCGCTGCTGCAACCAAGCCCAACTGCGATCGAGCAACACACCCAAATAAAGCGCCAACGGCAAAAATAGCGTAATGTACATGCTGTTCAAGTTAACAATCGATGTGCTAGGTAAATTGAGGTAATCTCCGGCCAAGATCAAAAAGAGAGAAGCAACCCAAACCACCAAAATCAGTGGTAGCCACCCCCACACCCGTTTTCGGATGAGCGCAACGATAACGAAAATAAAAAGCGCAACTGCTAACCAAATAAAGTAACGATCCCAGCCTGCTTCATAATAACCAGTCGGGAACTCATTGTAGCCAGGTAAGTTATACCCTAACGACTTGATCGGCTCAGTTTGGCTGTTGAGGGAGAAAATACGGGGCAAAACGATACCTCCGCCCAACAAACCAGTTGCCAAAAGATAACGGCCGTTTCTGCCCCAACTCAACAACCACAACACGATCACAAATGGTACATAAAAAATAAAGACACGAAAATGCACCAAGAAAATGCCAGCGGCCAACAACGCCGTTAACCACCACAACGACCGCCATCGTTTGGCACCACGCACCTGTAACCATGTCATCGCTAGCAAAAGAGGCATAATAAACATCGCCGTCAACTGTGTAAAACGCCCCCACGTAGCGTAATAAGCCGGAAAGAAAAAAGGAATGGCAACCAAAAATCCGGCAATCAAACTAGCGTTGCGACGTCGCGTCAGCAACCATGTTGCCGCAAACACAATCAAAGGCAACAAACCATTAATAAATTGGCCGACATACAACAACAGATTTTCAAGCGTCCAATTACCCATCAACATCAGGCTTGAGGAAATGGTATGAAAGCCAAAATGGTAGGGAAAACGATAAATGGGCAGGATGGGTTCGTAATCGACCAAGGTACGGCCGTTTTCCACCATAACGGCCGTAATCAACGCATGACGACTGGCATCCACCCACGGCGGCACATTGATATCACGCACAGCCAACAACCGCACTCCCATCCCCACCAACAAAACCAATAACAGCACCGTATGCTGCCATCGCCACCGCGAAAATCCACAAACTTCTTTTTCTCTGCGCCCCTGCGCGTCCACGTTAAAATAAATCTTCCACCAAAGCACACCCACACCCACCCAGCCCGCAACAAACACCCCCCAAAGCAGCCAACCGCTAAACCGCCCGCCAAGCAGCGAAAACAAATACCAAACGATGGGCCAAACGGCCGTTCCTACAGCCAAC
>JBNKHS010000422.1:0-2055 GCA_050290485.1 Promineifilaceae bacterium (SeqCode)
GGTTTTATGTCCAACCAAGAGACGCACCCCAAACTTATATCCATTTTCTTGGATAATCAGTTCTTCTGGGGGTTCATCTCCCCAGCAATGGCGCGAGATTTTGGGCAGACCCTCTTTTTTGCGCACATTGGCATCAGACCGCTCGACAATGCCTTTGGGGTTAAGTTGCTCGGCTAAGATGTTAATCAGTTGCTCTTTGCGTTGATCAATGCCCAAAGTCAAACATTGCAGCACAAGGTAATCGTCGTATTTATCAACCACAAGACCGGGCAGTCCATCCGCTTCGGCATTGATAAGGCGGTAGGCGGTTGTTTCTGGTGCGAGGGCTAAACGGGAACGGCCGTTTACAGCCCGCTCGATCCGTCGTTCCCAAAAACCACTGTTGATTTTTTCATCAGCATCCCAACTGAGCACACGCGCTTGAATTTGCGATTTAGGATTGGTGTAGGCGCTGGCTAAAAAACGGCCGTTGCTGTCCACAATCTGCACCAAATCACCCGGCGCAACATCCCCTTCCACATGATGGATCGCACCAGAAAAGACCCACGGGTGCTTTTGTAAAAGCGGTTTCTCACGCTTCTTTTTCAGGACAACTTTTGCTAAATTTTCAGCCATAATAATTTATCGAGATTAGAGATTCTCCCCCGCTCCTTATCTCCAACACCCT
The DNA here is from genome assembly GCA_050290485.1 of Promineifilaceae bacterium (SeqCode). GTDB lineage: Bacteria > Chloroflexota > Anaerolineae > Promineifilales > Promineifilaceae > JBNKHS01. The sequence goes on from JBNKHS010000422.1 coordinate 668, forward strand.
AAACTTTACGATGATTCGCTTCTGAATTCGGTGCACTTGTAATCAACTCTAGTGCATGCGGCAAAATAGGCAGCAGGACATCTAAATTCTCTTTAACCGCTTTAGGGCTGCCAGGCATATTGATGATCAATGTCTCACCCCGAATCCCAGCCACCGCCCGCGAGAGCATTGCATGTTTCGTAATCTTCAAACTTTCGGCTCGTAGCGCCTCGGCAATACCCGGCGCTTCCCGTTCAATCACCCGTTTTGTTGCTTCAGGGGTAATGTCTCGTGGCGCAAAACCCGTGCCACCACTTGTCAAAATTAAATGAATACCGGCATCAGACCATGCTTCTAAGGTTTGTACAATCGTTTCAAATTGGTCGGGGACAATCGCCTGTTGCGCAATTGCCCATTCTGTTTTGTCATGCAAAATTTGAGCAATGAGCGGGCCACTGCGATCTTCATATTCGCCAGCCGCACCCCGATCACTTACGGTTAAGATGCCGATCTTCATCCCGCTTTTTCCTGCTTTTCAATAAATTCCAACCAGGCATCATTGAGGCCACTCGGCGTCACACCATAATAAATATGCACATCACCATTATCTTTCAGCGCCAAATCATACCAGGTGTTGTCGTCTTTCGTCCGACTGTTGAGTATGGCCATGTTTTTGTGCCACGGAATCTCTTTGGCCGATGGCTCACCCGTTTCAACTTGAGAAATTGCGTAATGCCACAATTTACGCGCTGAAGAGCGTGTCACATTTTTAATCAAGTTGCCATTACGCAAGTCGCGAACGGTATGGTAATACGTTCCCTTGCGTTTTTCACTTTTGACAACTTCAACGCCAGTGCGCGGCGCGTTTTCGTTCTTCTTTTCGCCCTTATCCGCCTTTTTAGGCGGCTGTAGTTGTTCTGGTAAGGGCAATGGCACATGAATGGGCTCGTTGACTTCATTGCGCAGACCACGCTCGACAAGCTGTACAATTTCGTCGCGTACAGCAATGCTTGTTTCGTTTTCATCACGCACATAGAAGCGATTATCGTCAATGGCATAGGGGAGTTCCTGTCCCGGCTGTACGGTAATGCGCAAAATTTGCACACCTTGCGAGGGCAAACGATCGACGTGAATTTCTGGTTCTGGGGTGATGCGGTTAGAAACGGCCGTTTGAATCCGATCTTCCGCTTTTTTCGGCTCCCGTACACCAGAAGGTTTCTCTTTGGGATTGGCAGACACTCCCACATAAACTGTGCCCCCATTGGTGTTGGCCATGGCACAAATGTCTTTGAGGACACGGTCGAGATGACCGCCGCGTTGCGCCAGCGAGGGATGGAAGGATTGCACAATGGATGCCCCTTCTTCGCGTGCCAGTTGTACAAAGTCTACCGGATTGGCTGGTCCGCGAT
>JBNKHS010000423.1:0-1961 GCA_050290485.1 Promineifilaceae bacterium (SeqCode)
TAACAGCCATGGCGCCTTTTCCATTACGGGCAGTTGATTCATCGACGGCAGTTTATCACACAATCGTTCAGAATCCACATTAAGCCAAGCGCATAATTAACACCACAACTCAACCGAAACCAACATCATTTACCAGGCAAACTTCGGCGCTTCCCAACCCGTCCAAATACCAAATTCGCCACCATAATAAGAAACGGTAAATTGATTCGGTGGGGCAATCTCATCAATTTGTTTTAGAATCATATCCTCTAATTCAATGTCCACCGCACCAAGCCCATCGACTAATTGCTCCATCGTACGAGGCCCAATAATGGGTGCGGTAATCCCCGGTTGATGTAGCTGCCAAGCAACCGCCAGTTGTGCCAATGAACAAGAGAGTTTCTCAGATACGGCCGTTAATCCTTTAATCACAGCAAACGTTTGCTCTTGATAATGCATCTCAGCCGCACTAGACCAAAATTCACTATAGCGTGAATTCTCTGGCACAGCTTCATTGGGGCGATACTTCCCTGACAAAAAGCCACCAGCCAGTGGCGCCCACGTAATAATTCCTAAGCCATAACTTTGCGTCATCGGCACGAGCTGCCGTTCAATGCGCCGATCCAGCAAATGGTAAGGGGCTTGTTCACAAACAAAGCGATTGAGTCCATACTCCTTGGACACCCAGAGCGACTCCATCAACTTCCACGCAGGAAATCCGCTCGTGCCAATGTAGCGAATCTTGCCTGCGCGAATGAGATCATCCAAAGCGCGTAATGTTTCGTCAATGGGTACATCAACATCTGCTGAATGAAGCTGGTAGAGATCGATATAATCGGTGTTCAAGCGGCGTAACGACTCATGACATTGCTCAATGATGTGGCGACGGCTGTTGCCCCCACCGTTTGGGCCACTGACCATCGGGAAATGTGCTTTGGTCGCCAGAACAATCTTTTGTCGCTTGCTGCTTTCCTGCAACGCTTGTCCTACAATCTGCTCGCTGCGGCCTCGGCCTTCATGATAGTTGCCTGGTTCATGCCCATACACATTGGCTGTATCAATAAAATTGATACCTTCTGCAATCGCATGATCTATGATTTCTATTGCTTCTTTGGGTTGCGTCCGACCACCAAAATTCATACAGCCTAAACAGACACGACTGACTTGCACGCCAGTGCGCCCTAAATTTGTATATTTCATTTTTTACTCCTTATTGGGAAATTTTTACCTTCTAATGGTCATTCCCGCATCGGCGGGAATGACATGAAAAGTCAAATCACGGTTGTAAGAACATTATTACTCTTCAATACCGCGATAAAATTGTACTTTTTGATCTAATTTGTCTAAATACCCTTGTAATTCAACGATTCTTGAGCTTATTTTTTGGCGGTGTGCATCTAGAATTTCACACCGTGCTGGAATTGAATCGTTACCACTCCGTGACAATTCGATAAACTCACGAATGGTTTCAATTGGCATGCCCGTACTTCGCAATAACTTCAACCATTCAATCCAACCCAAATCCTGTTCATCATAACAACGATGACCACTCTCATTACGAGGCACATTGGGCAAGATGCCAATCTTTTCGTAATAACGCAATGTATAGGCTGTTACGCCACTTACTTCAGCAGCCTGCTGTATGGTCAAATTTTCCGTCATACATCATTCCTTATTAACCTGTTTTACTCAGTTGCAACCATTATATGAGTTAGAGTGCACTCTAAGTCAAGCAGGAACTTTGATGATTTTGCCCTACCCGTTATATTCCCTCCAGACTTTCGTCAATCGGATTGATAATCCACTACTCGGTTTAACAAACCGAGCTACAATTTTCATTCATGGTGTAAAACAAATGTGAGTCTTTAGGAATTCAAGGGATTGACACTCATTGTAGAGGCGGATTGGCAATCCGCCCGACCGCATGTGCCGATTACCCCACAAAATCCCAAAGAGCCACAAATGTAAACTTCTCATTAAAT
>JBNKHS010000424.1:0-1864 GCA_050290485.1 Promineifilaceae bacterium (SeqCode)
AGGATACTGTGCAAATTGTGCCGGTGTTAAATTTAGAACGTTATTCGTGTACAAGTTTAACAGCAAACGAATGCCAATCACGACAGTGAATAGAAGGAACCCCATGCTGTAATCAATGCCTGCGAAGAAAAACGGTAACAAGAATACCCAAAAAACAGCATTGTAAACTAATCGAATCAGCGCAAGTGGGTGGGCAAAACCTTGTTTTACCGTCACTTCGCTATTTGTCACTTCTCGAAGCCACGCGAACCGCGAGGCTGTATGTAACTCGATGACAATTCAATACAAAGCACCAATAATTGCTAACCCAATCAACCCACCACGCGTGGACCATATCGGGGTAGAAAAAGCTATCAGCACATAAATGAGTCCGGGAATACCTAGAGCTAAAGTTAATACATTATTCCAACGAACAGTTAAGAATTTTTCTTTTGCCATGATCTTACGCCGCATCCTCCATTGTGATAATGATTTTGCCTTTTGCATGTTTTTCGCCAAGATGCTTAAACGCCTTGGCTGCCTCATGCAATGGATAACAAGCGTCAATAACCGGAACAACTTTCTCTGTTGCCAAGAGATCAGCCATAAACTTCAGATCCTTTTGATTTGGGTGCGCAACGCCCATACTTTTTAGCTTTTTGTTGCCACGAGCAGAAAAGAATGGCCCCAGCAACATGGCCTGGAAAATTTGGGGCATGGTGCCCCCGGCACAAACATAAGTTCCGTTTGACGTTAACACCCGTTTATAATGAGCTAGGGGATGGTAGCCATTAACGCCAACAATAAGATCGTACCGTTTTCCGTTCTCGGTAAAGTTTTCTTTTGTGTAATCAATGGCATGATCGGCACCAATGGAACGAACCATCTCCATTTTGCTAGTGCTGCAAACGGCCGTTACTTCCGTATCAAACGCTTTGGCAATCTGCACGGCAAAGGATCCAACCCCACCAGAGGCACCATTAATCAACACCTTTTGCCCTGATTGAATTTGCCCTGTATCGCGAATGCCTTGCAAGGCAGTTACGGCCGCCATTGGTACAGCTGCTGCTTGCACGTAAGAGACGTTATCAGGAATCAGGGCGATTTTTGATTCTTTAGCACAAACATATTCGGCCAAACCGCCACGTCCTTCACCTGACAAATCACCAAATACGCGATCTCCGATCTGAAACTGGGTGACATTTTTGCCAACGGCTTCAACTTGCCCAGCAACATCTGACCCCAAGATGGGATTTTTCGGTTTGGGAAATCCTTCTGCAACGCGGATTGGAAAAGGACGGCCTGTCAAAAGTGCCCAATCTGCAAAATTAACGGCCGTTGCCTGAATCTTAATTAAAACTTCATCATCCTTAGGCGTCGGTTTTTCAACTTCTTTGTATTGCAGCACATCCGGTGTGCCATATTCTGTATAAACAATTGCTTTCATTTACAACCTCATGTCTATCTAAAATTTACGGGTATGTCCTTATTCAGCAAACTCGGTTTTTACAGAAGGAACAACGCGATTCGTCACTGCTTCAGGATTAGGCCAAGTCCACGCATACCAAATAATCAACAACATACAAACCACTTCGATTGAGGCAAAAAAGATGTAATGCAAGTATGGTGAGCCTCCACCGACAACAAACAAAATGGTGATCACACTGGCAACGATGTTAGCCCATCGATTCGCTCTGTAGCCCAACTTCCGGGATAACAAAATCATAATGATCGGAATTTCTAGCAAGAACGCAAAGACCAGCAAAAGCCCTTGAGTAACTTCAATTTCACCAGCTTTCCCGCTCATCATTTCTTCTAAAACCCCTGGGGTGATAAACGAAAGAATATCCGCAAAGATCATATTAAACATGACCACAACCCACAA
>JBNKHS010000425.1:0-1864 GCA_050290485.1 Promineifilaceae bacterium (SeqCode)
CCACATCAATTTGCCGCGCCATATTGCGTGCTACAGCAATCTCAATTCTTGGGCGTAACAACACTTTATGCACCTCAAAGGCAACAAGGGCATCATCATAATGATGGGCAATCGCATCGGGGAAAATGACATCATCAATCACAACCGCAAAGCCATTTTGGGCATGCACTTTTGCAATCTGTGCTGCGCTATCCCGCGCCACCCGAAATTGGCGGTCAGTTTCCTCATCCCAACTCCCAATTGGATTGGATAACCCAGAAATCACCATGCTGCGCAAATTATCCACCGGAATATGCGTTCCAAAAGAAAAGCGCTGCAACAGCGCCTTCGCCACAGAACTCTTTCCTGAGGCAGGTGTTCCCGTCAAAATAAAAACAGGTTGCTTTTTCATTAAAAATCCTTTTATAAAAATTTAGTTGGCAACTACGATGTACACGACTTGAAAAGGTAACTCTAAATTAAACTATACGAGGGAGAGCCCACCAACTAACGACTAGCCAACATATAATCCCCCTTGACCAGGTTGGCGTTTCTCAAACTCAGGGCAACAATAAATCTCTTGAACAAGTTCAGCCCGTTTGTCCCAAATACTCATGAGCTCGCGCTTAGTTCTAACACACAAATACTCTTCTTTATTGTTTCGAAAACAAGCCAAACCACCAAATTGGCCACTACCGCTCGGTGGATAGTCTGAAAAGGCACAACTCCAACAAGTTTTGAGATATGCATTCTCAGGAAACAATGCTTGTAATTCGATCAATTGCTCATCAAAGGAATTGTAGTTAGACTCGCCACCACTCTCGAAAGAGTTCCCGTGAAAATTCACTTTCAATTGCAAAACTTCATGCTCAATTTGCTTGTTGCTTTTAATGAGATTTCCATTTGGGTCACGAATTAATGTGCCTTGTTGATTATCAACAGGTTCTCCATACTCAACATGGATATGGAGAATGCTCTCATATGTTTGGCCATCTTCTACGAATAAGAGAGGCACTTCACAATCTAAAATGTAAGCACATAATTCACCCCCAAATAGATTAAATTGAGCAAGTTCAATATCATGAGCATGATTTGAAGGCTCAAAATTGTAAAAATCAACACCTGTAAATTCCACATTTCGCAAGAACATTTGCAGGATTTTTCCATCGTTTTTGATTTGAACTATCGCTTGCCCAAAATCATCATTATATTTTGCATAGAAAGACCTAGTCATAGGTAAAATCCTCCTGAAGATACTCACGCATTAACAAAATTTGCGTGCTTTTCATCAACATGCACTCGCCTGTGCTTAGCTAGCTTGGGTCATTAACAATAATTTCACTTACTACCTTGTGCTAACCAAATCGAAATATCGTCCAAAATTCTGTCTGGCTCTGCAAAAAATAGAAAATGGTCTACATCCGGATAAATAATATCAGTCACATCTACACCCCCATCTCTTAACTTGGCTACACGTCGCTCAACATAGACAATCGGTATCCGTCGATCAGCATCACCGGATATAACGAGAATAGGACGCTGCGCCCATTGGCTTTGGAAAGCAGTTCCATCCACAATATCGGTAGCCATCACCGGTGAGATAAAAATAAGCCCAGCAAATAAATCCGGTCTTTCTGTCGCCAACTGAGAAACACCCAATCCCCCGTTCGATAGCCCCGCCAAATAAATTTGATTGGGGTCAATAGCCACCACTTGCTGCGCATCCTCGATGGCTGCTAGCACAGCAGCAACGCCGGTATCATCCCAATTTCCAAAGCCATAACTAGGAGCAATAAGCACAAAGCCTTGCGCTTCAGCTAACTTTGACCACACCCACGTATAGGTTTTGAAATTGCCCGCACTGCCATGTAAAAACACAATAGCA
>JBNKHS010000426.1:0-1614 GCA_050290485.1 Promineifilaceae bacterium (SeqCode)
AACGAGTCCGTGAATTGGCGCTCGGCGGAACGGCCGTTGGCACTGGCCTCAACACCCCCGCAGGCTACCCCGAAGCAGTCGCTGCCCAAATCGCAGAACTAACCGGGCATCCATTTGTAACCGCCGCCAACAAATTTGAAGCGCTCAGCGCCCACGACGCGATGGTGGAGATTAGTGGCAGCTTGAAACGGGTCGCCGTGAGCCTGATGCACATTGCCAACAACATTCGTCTGCTCGCCAGCGGTCCGCGCACCGGCATTGGCGAAATCATTTTACCAGCGAATGAGCCAGGTAGCTCAATCATGCCTGGGAAAGTAAACCCGACACAAAGTGAAGCGTTAACGATGGTCTGTGCGCAGGTGATTGGCAACGATATGGCCGTATCTGTAGCGGGCACACATGGACATTTCCAACTTAACGTTTTTAAACCAGTGATGGCCTACAATGTCCTCACCAGTGCGCAACTGATTGGCGACGCCTGCCAAAGCTTCAACGACAACTGCGCCGTGGGCATCGAACCCAATCATGACCGCATCGACGACTTGGTCAACAAAAGCCTCATGCTCGTCACCGCCCTCAACACGCGCATCGGCTACTACAAAGCCGCCGAAATTGCGCAACTGGCCCACAAAGAAGGCACCACCCTCAAAGAAGCCACCCTCAAACTCGGCTACCTCACCGCTGAAGAGTTTGACGAAACGGTTGTTCCTGCCAAGATGGTTGGGAAGATCGACTAATTAAAGTAATTGAGTAATGAGGTAATTGGGTAACTGTGTAACATTTAATTACCCAATTACCAATTACTCAATCATTTCCTCTATTTTTCGCCTCAATCCAGCGCGACATGTACATTGTGCTTTTCATCGTATGATGGCGCAGTAGTGCCCCCGTAAAATTTTGCAACCGATGATCTTCTAAATTTTGGCGCACCGTTTCGATTCTGTGCATGAGTTGTGGCCCATGCACAGTTTTGTCAAAGCGTTGGTTGATGATCGCCACGCCGTTGGTTTGGCTCGTTTGCCACAGTTGTTCGTCTTGATAGAGAGAAACGGCCGTTTCCACAAAACCATCCCACCCATCCACAATCGCACCATTCCACGCCAACTCGCCGTTGATACCTTCCGCGCCCACAGGTGTTGTCACTGATGGCGTGCCGCACAACATCGCCTCAACCAGTTTCCCCTTCAAACCTGCCCCAAAGCGTAATGGTGCTAAACAAACGCGTGCATCTTGCATCACCGTTTGCGCATTCTCCGCCCAGCCCAAAACATGAAACCCATGTTCAGGTTTGTGCAAATCCATGACTTTGCGTGAGGGATACGCCCCATACACATGGAGTTCCGCTTCAGGTAATTGTGGACGAATCTTGGGCCAAATCGTTTGCTTGAGCTGCAGCACTGCATCCCAGTTGGGCGGGTGACGAAAATTGCCGATAGTGACAAAATGTTGCCGCTCAGCAAAAGTCGGCCAGCCGGATACACTGTTTTCGCCTATTTTGTTGAGCAAGAAGGGGGTAACATGCAACATTTGGGAATCGATACCGAAAGTTTCTTGTAAAAATTGGTGCTCATATTCGGAGATGAGAATCGTCAGGTCGGAACGTAACACAGAAGC
>JBNKHS010000427.1:0-1507 GCA_050290485.1 Promineifilaceae bacterium (SeqCode)
AAGCCAACAACAATGACAATGCCCCGCCTTTTACGTGGGGTAAAGTAAAGAATCGCCCCAAAAAGAAGAATCGCCACAATGAAAAAAGTGATCAGTGCAGAATATTGATTAAAAAATGAACTCATAAGGTTGAGTTTAGCTTTACTATGGGGGTGAGGCAAGGAGTCGGTCGTTACCCAATACAAAATTCACAATTGATATTTCTATTACTGGTTTCTCCACTGTTATCCAAATTTGTTAAACACAAGTCGTTTTGCTGTGTAGAGCAAATCATCTTGACTTTATATATCATCGATGGTACGATTTGACGAAATATGTATAAATCGTCAAATCGTCATTAGCGAGCAATATGATGTCAAAATCTACAAATCTAGAACGCGAACAACAAATATTAGAAACCGCAACAAATCTATTCATTCATTATGGATATGACAAAACGACAGTCGGAGATATTGTCCAAGATACAGGTATCAGCAAAGGTGCTTTTTATTTACATTTCAAAAACAAAGAGGACCTGATTGAGAATTTACTGGTGCGTGAACTTCAGGGCTATGCCCTCAACTGGTTAGATCGCATTGAAGCAGATCCGCTGGGGGGCACAATTGGCGGCATGTATAAAAATATGATGTATGCTCTCCATGATAATCCTCTGATGGCCGCCATGCTTAGGCAAGATACACGCATCCTCGGCAGTTATCTACGTCAATCGAATAACATGTTTAACCGACCTAGAAAACAACCCTCCTCTCGTTTCAAATTTGTAACGATGATGCAAGAAGCAGGTGCCATACGTCAAGATATTGATGCCAATGTTATTGCTTACATTATGAATATGTTGAATTTTGGTCTTGTGGCAATGGAAGGCGTAATGCCGCAAGAGGAAATCCCCTCGACGGAGGCTGTTATTGAAGGGATTGCCATCATTATGGATAGAGCGTTAACCCCAGAAGATGGCAACTATAGTGAGGCTGGGAAAAACGTTCTAAAGCAGCTTGTAGCTGAAATTAAGCAACAACACGGAGTTGAATAAGATGATGACACAACAAAGAGAATCAATGTCGTTGACGGGAAGTGAAATGATTAAATGGTTTCAAAATATTAGCAAAGCGGACTTTGAGCTCGTTGGCGGCAAAGGATACAACTTAAGCAAAATGTCTCGTCATGGCTTAAACGTGCCGAATGGTTTTGTAATTACAACGGCCGTATATGATCAATTTATCGAGCAGAATGGATTAGCAGAATTCATAGACACTGTTTTAGCAAGCGAGCAATCCACACAAGAAAAATCTCGATTGATCAAAGAACAATTTGAGCAATATGAGCTATCTAGCAATCTTGAAGCGACGCTATGGGGGGCGTTTAATCAGTTTCCCAGTGCACGGGTTGCTGTCCGTAGTAGTGCCACTGTTGAAGATTTACCGGGCATGAGTTTTGCCGGCCAATACAGCAGTTATTTGAACGTGACGCACCAAGATTTAGTTGCTAAAGTGCTGCTTTGTTGGCAATC
>JBNKHS010000428.1:0-1267 GCA_050290485.1 Promineifilaceae bacterium (SeqCode)
TAGTAGGAGCCAGTGCTAAAATAGTGGTGTTAGAGTAGATGCAGAATATAGCACATGGCAAAAAATGCTTATTATGAGTACATTAAAGAAATATGGTAAGCCAATTATAAAATGTTTTTACAAATTCCTGTATTTAAATGTCATTGGGTGAAGCACCCACAAGGTGTTGAGATCGATGATTACGGGTTCACAATCGTTGACCTATCAAATGTGGGTCAGAAAGATGAACCTTGGGTTCTCACCGCAACTATTGCACAATTATTTTACATACTTGATCCCAAAGATGAGAAAAACATATCTTTGTTCTTGGAAAGCAACATGTTCTCAGAGTCGACAACATGGATGATGAGGAAGAATACAACCAATGTGATGATGTGCCTTTCTTTGTGGATACAAAAAGAATAAATATTGTTGAAACAAAGATGTCTTATAGCAACAAGATTCCCTACGCGTGCACTGATGGAAAAGGAAACCTTGTTCATGTACAGTAGTAGTCTTCATATATTCTATGTATTTGTTCAGTGTAACATGGATATTATGACGTTAAATATCTATGTCCACTTCCATAATTTATGTACAATGTGTATTTTTTTACTAATTGTATTAAAATAAAAATAAAAAATACATAATACCAAGGTAACACTAGAAATTAATTCCTTTTACTTTGCATAGAAATGATTGCCAACAGAATATTCTCCATGGGATAACTCCTTGCGTGAGCATGCGCAGGCCCGGTAGGACACCTGCATGCAACACATGTGCCCAAACGGGCATGCACATGGGGGTGCAAGAAGCACCGCATGGAGGACAAGCCATCATAGATCTTTGAAGCTCTTTGATTGCCGTGGGTTTAAAAGCTGGTGAGCATGAGTTCTAGTAGGTGAGATGAGACTGAATTTCTAAATCGTGTGGGGCGCATATAACATCCCTAAAGTTTAAACACTTCATTTGTACTCTGATCATCTTAATCAAGCTTTGAATAAAGTCAAATTCTCAATTTTCCTTAAATTCAAATCAAATTAAAAGTCCAAGACTGTTTTTGATTTTTAATTCAAAATCCGTTGGAATCTAGTCCAAGTGATCAACACTAAAGTTGCTCCAAATGATCCAATCTACATCCTGGAAAATTATCATATTTTTCAGAGGCATCTAGATATTTTCCCCAATTTTATTACTTTTCTATGCCATTGGAAAAGATTAAAACCAAAAATCCGAAACCTAATAACCAGCTAACTCGTCATCAATCCAACAAAGACCCACCACAAAA
>JBNKHS010000429.1:0-1202 GCA_050290485.1 Promineifilaceae bacterium (SeqCode)
TAATCCAAGATTTTTGTAATAACACCAGAACCAACAGTCAAGCCACCTTCACGAATCGCGAAACGACTTCCTTGTTCCAATGCTACAGGGGTGATCAACTCAACATCCATTTCCACATTGTCACCAGGCATCACCATTTCAACACCATCTGGTAAAGTGATTGCACCGGTTACATCCAAGGTGCGAATGTAGAATTGAGGACGATACCCACTGAAAAATGCTTTATGGCGACCCCCTTCGTCTTTGCGCAAGACGTAGACTTCACCTTTGAATTTCTTGTGAGGGGTGATGCTGCCTGGCTTGGCCAAGACTTGACCGCGCTCAATTTCATCACGAGCCACACCACGAAGGAGTAACCCCGCATTGTCCCCAGCTTCTACCTTGTCCAAGATCTTGTGGAACATTTCCATCGATGTAACGGTTACTTTGCGAACATCCTCACGTAACCCAACCACTTCGACTTCGGTCATCGCGGTCAGAGTCCCACGGTCAACACGACCGGTCACAACGGTACCACGCCCTTTGATCGAGAAGACATCTTCCACAGACATTAAGAATGGTTTGTCCGTGTCCCGTTCTGGTTCAGGAATGAAAGAGTCCACAGTGTTCATCAGTTCCCAGATAGGTGCGTATGCTGGATCTTCAGGGTCGCTGTTTTCACATTCCAAGGCTTGCAAAGCTGAGCCATGCACGATGGGGGTGTCATCACCTGGGAAATCATAGGTGTCCAGCAACTCACGCAATTCCATCTCGACCAATTCCAACAATTCTTCATCATCCATCATGTCGATTTTGTTCAAGAAGATGACGATAGCGGGCACTTCGACCTGACGTGCCAACAAGATGTGTTCCCGCGTTTGCGGCATGGGTCCATCTGGTGCTGATACAACCAAAATGGCACCATCCATTTGTGCCGCACCGGTAATCATGTTTTTGATGTAGTCGCGGTGACCAGGACAATCCACGTGTGCATAGTGACGTTCTTCTGTTTGGTATTCAACGTGGGAGATAGCAATGGTAATACCACGTGCTTTTTCTTCTGGTGCATTGTCGATTTGGTCAAATGCTGAGAAGTCAGCCCATCCTTTGAGTGACAATGTTTTGGTGATAGCGGCGGTTAATGTTGTTTTCCCATGGTCAACATGACCGATGGTGCCGATATTCACATGTGGTTTTTCGCGCACAAACTTTTCTTTTGCCAT
>JBNKHS010000430.1:0-1159 GCA_050290485.1 Promineifilaceae bacterium (SeqCode)
AATTTTGACGAGGAAATTCTGCTCTTTGGCACACTCGGTGGCCGTCTGGATCAGACGTTGGCCAATGTTTTGCTGTTGACGCACCCACAGTTAAACGGCCGTTCCATCAAACTGATCACCGCCAGCGAAACCGCCTGGCTTGTCACCCACCAAACCACCATTCAAGGCAACGTCGGCGACACTGTCTCCCTCATCCCTTTAGGTGGTGATGTACATATTCGTGCAACCAAAGGATTGCAATGGCCACTGCAAGATGAACCTTTATCTTTTGGCCTGGCACGTGGCATCAGCAATGTATTAACGCACCCAAACGGTGCAATCGAAATCGATTCAGGGACCTTACTTTGTATTCACACAAGGCAGCACGAAAAATAATTGTGATTGCCTTCTATGTAAAAATTTTGGAGAAGATTAAATGTTAAAAAAGATTTTTGTTTTATTACTCATGATAGGCCTCCTTGTTGCCTGCGGATCAGGTAACAAGGATACACCTGCTGCAGAAGAAGTGGAGGCAGGCGGAGAAACGGCCGTAACCGAAGCTACAACCGAAGAAGAAAGTAGCGCAGCAGAAACCACCTCTGAGGAAAGCGAGCCAACCGTGCTAACGTTGATGTCCCATGATAGCTTTGCTGTTAGCGAGGAGGTTTTGCAAACATTCGAAAGTGAAAATAATGTTACCATCGAGCTGCTGCCCGCTGGCGATACAGGTGCAGCCTTAAACCAAGCCATTCTCACCAAAGACAATCCCTTAGCCGATGTCTTTTTTGGTATCGACAACACCTTTATGAGTCGTGCTTTGGCTGAAGAGATTTTTGTTGCCTATGAATCCCCCTTATTGGGTGAAGTTGCTGATGCACTGAAACTGGATGCAACTCATCATCTCACCCCGATTGATTACGGCGATGTGTGCATCAACTACGACAAATCCTACTTTGCTGAAATGGGTCTTGATGTTCCTGAATCATTGTCTGATCTGACTGACAGCAATTATGCCAGCTTACTTGTCGTCGAAAATCCAGCCACATCAAGCCCGGGCTTGGCTTTCCTTTTGGCCACCATCGCCGAATTTGGTACAGAAGGTGATTACACTTATCTCGACTACTGGGCAGATTTGCAAGCCAATGACGTCCTCGTCACCAATGGGTGGGAAGATGCCTAT
>JBNKHS010000431.1:0-1142 GCA_050290485.1 Promineifilaceae bacterium (SeqCode)
GAAAAGAACAAAATCCCCTATCTGGGTGTCGCCTTTGCCTTGGAAGCACCACACAATCAAGGATTTAAATACCTCTTTTCACCCTTCCCCAAATCGAGCGATCTTTCCGATTCCATGTTTGAAATGATCAATGCATATACAACCGAAGAGACACGGCCAACGCAAGTCGCCGTCTTCCAGGAACAAACAGATTGGGGTCTTGAATTGGGGGCATTGTGGCAAGAAAGTGCAGCCAAGTATGGTTTCGACATCGTTGTCTATGAAGAGTACACACCGGGCACAACAGATTACACCGACATGATTTTGAAAGCACAAGACGCTGGGGCCAACATGGTCTTGGCCTTACCCACCCCACCTGATGGGTTTACCATGTACAAGCAAATGGGCGAATTAGGGTTTACACCAGATTTCTCGTTTATGGTTCGTGCGGCAGATGTGCCCACTTGGCGCGATCTAGGGTCAGTTGGTGATTATGTAGTGCTGGCTCCTGGCTGGTCCAATGCAATGCAATATGAAGGTGTTGCGGAGTTGAATGCCAAGCACATTGAAATGATGGAGCGTCCTGCTGACCCAATTGTTGGGCCAGCTTATGCCGCCGTTCAGATTTTGGCTGACGCCATTGAGCGCGCTGGTTCATTGGATCGTGATGCCATTCGTGATGCTGTAGCCGCCACGGACTTGGACACAGTCGTTGGTAATGTTACCTTCCGCGAAAATGGGACAGGTGTGGTTGTCGCCCCCTTCTTACAATATCAAAATGGTAATATTGAACTGGTCTGGCCACAGGAATTTGCTACGGCCGATTTGGTTATTCCTGCACCTGACTTTGCAGATAGAGAGTAAATAATGGTGAATAGTTAACCATTAACATTTAAGTAAAGCACATTAAGTAATTTGAAATAGAAATCGCTCAGATGAGCTGAAATCATTTTGAGTAATAAGCACATTAACAACTGAATTCACAACTTCGCTAATATCCTGAAACAAACGATTGGCACAAGCCTGTTCCTTTAAGTGCTTCCAAAATCGCTCAATGGGATTGAGGTCAGAGCAATAAGGTGGTAACCAAAACGCCCAGGCACGATCTTCATAATAGGCAATCATCGCTTCTGACTGTTTGCTATGGTGATAGGAGGCATTGT
>JBNKHS010000432.1:0-1132 GCA_050290485.1 Promineifilaceae bacterium (SeqCode)
CGCAATGTTGTTGTAAGTTGCGGCGTCGCTGGTGCGCCTGTTGGCAGTAGTTCGTACTGTTGCAGCAAACGCGTCAGGATGAGCTGCCCTTCCATGTAGGCAAAATCGCGACCAATGCATTGCCGCTGCCCCGCCCCAAATGGAATATAGCTAAATGAGTGGCGTGGTTGTTCGTTGCCTTGTGCAAAACGGTCAGGATTGAAACGTTCAGGATCTTCCCACTGTTCAGGGTGATGATGCAGGTGGGAGACGAGTAAGGCGATTTGCGTGCCTGCAGGAATGTGATAGCCATCAATTTCATCATCTTCTACAGTCTCGCGTGGCAAGAACCAAACACTTGGCCGAATACGCAACGCTTCTTGGAAGGTGTGTTTGACAAAGTCTAGTTCACGCAAGCTGTGTAGATCCGGGGTGTTGCCTTGTAGTGTGGTGTCGATTTTTGTGGCGAGATCTGTTTGCAATGTTTGGTCATGTGCTAAATAGTCGGCTGCCCAGGCAAGACCGATGGCTGTGGTTTCGTAGCCAGCGACGAAAATGGTAGCCACTTCGTCACGCAGTTGTTGATCTGTCATTTGTTCGCCAGTTTCCTCATCCACAGTGTTGAGCAGCATGGCAAGGAGGTTGGTTTCTTCTTCGGCGTTGCGACATTGGGCAATGACACGGTAGACGATTTCATCAAATGTTTGTAATGATTCCTGGTATCGTTTTTTTCCGGGCATGGGCATCCAATTAGGCAGTGTGGTGCCGATCATACCGACGAGCAGGTAATCGAGGGCGTGGGTCATGGCGGTGCTGAGGCGTACGAATTCGTCATCGCTGAGTTGGGTACCAAACATGGTGCGGACAATGACCTGCATGGTAATTTGATTTACGGCCGTTAAAAAGTCGAACGAGCTTGCATCTTCGGGCCATGTGGCCAGTTGCTCATCAATCGCGTTGAGCATGAGATCGAATAAACCTGTAAGGTAGCGGCGGTGAAAGTGTGGTTGCATCATACGACGTTGGCGCAGCCAATACTCTCCCTCGCTGACAACCAATCCATTGCCAAACATGGTGCGTACGGATGTCCACATGTTGCCCCCTTTACGATAGTTGCGCACATTGTCACGCAGGATGTATTGGGCGTGGCGAG
>JBNKHS010000433.1:0-1068 GCA_050290485.1 Promineifilaceae bacterium (SeqCode)
AATGTTTTGGTTTGCTTTTATCAATTTCTTGCCGATAAAGTCCGCTGTCTTCCCATTTTTTCTGCCATTTGGCTTCTACTTCATTCGGGTTGTATTCTGTCATCATGCTCTCCTGCTTCAGTGTTCAGTTTTCTATATTCAATGTTCAGTTAGTAACTTCACTGAAAACTGGTTACTGGCTCTTCTGATTACTGTTCTCTTTTAAGAAATTTTATTGCTTTTGGCGCAAAATCTGCTGCGTTGTTAGGGGCGGCATTGTGACCACCCGTTTTGTAGCTTTCTAATTGACAATTTGGAATGGCTGCGCTGTATGCTTGAGCGTATGAATAGGGTATGACGGTATCGTCCATCGACCATGCCATTAAAACAGGTTGTGTTAATGCATGCAAGGCTTCCGTCCCATTTTGCCATGCAGGCGCGGTGAGAATGAGTTTGCTCACTCTTGATGGTTCTTGCAAAGCAAGATTTAACGCGACGCCACCACCCCAACTTTTGCCCATCAAAACGGCTGTTTCCACCTCCAGCGCGTCGAAAATTTGGGATACGGCCGTTACTGCATTCCCATTTAATAACCGCTCCCGTTTACGCAAAATCGATTGTCCCCAGCCCGGCATATCCACTGAGACTACCCAAAACCCCGCATCCGCCAAGGGCTGCATGAGGGGTTCCCACGTTTGCCAGCCATTACGTTGACTAAAACCGTGTATTCCCAAAACAAGTGGATCAGTTTGATTTCCGACTGACTTTGCGTGTACTTCTGCAAATTCCGTATCCAGAAAAATCGATTTCATGCGCCTTGAAAAATCTCCAATCTCACAACCGTAAGTTGTAAATCTCCAAACAAAAAACCCCCTTTCGCTCAGAGACGAAAGGGGGTTCCGCGGTACCACTCTGAGTGATGGTTTTAAAGTGTGGACCTAAAGGGACTCGAACCCTTGACCTCTACAATGCCATTGTAGCGCTCTCCCAGCTGAGCTATAGGCCCAAAAATTACAGCCCGGGATTGTACTGCAAACAAGGTATTGGTGCAATCCCCAGCAATGGATTTAACCATCCACTTAAACACGT
>JBNKHS010000434.1:0-1007 GCA_050290485.1 Promineifilaceae bacterium (SeqCode)
ATGAAACTTGGTCGAGCGGCCACGTTTAGTCACTCCACCACCTTTCCCACATTGGATACTCCTCTTACCGACTTACTTTGACATGTGGTGAAATCAGTTTTTGGAAATACGCCAGGACCTGGCTGGCTGGCCCCACTTTGAGCCGGCTGGGCCCGGGCCTTGTGCCACATTGTCCCTTCGTGTCATATTGTCCATGAACACCCCTGGTTTTGGACATAATTAAGATATGTATAGATTTTGGACCAGATGGTGCTTTTCCGTCATCCGATGTTCCTGAAATGATAAATCAACAAAACTCATGGATGTGAAATATGGAAATGTTAGCGGTGAAAACAGGTGTTTTATGATTGCCAATAGTGGGTACCACAATAATCCGTGCAAGGACGCAAACCTTCACTGTCGGTACTTAGTCCCAAACACCTCATCCATGAGTAATTCCCAAGAATTCCCTCTAAGGCTCAAGGATTAAGAGATAACCACCAATGTCGGTTTCACTACTCTCAACTAAACGTAGCAAGAGTAGATTCATGATGTTACACAGATAACCCACAAAGAACTAACTCGCACAAGAGGGCCCAAGTGATAGTAAGTATCCATGCATCAAAGCATAAGACAAGAAATAAAGAAGAACATATGATAAATGAAATACTCAAAGTCTTAATTTAAGAAAGGTAACAATACAAGAGCTCACCGATCTCCAAAACTACTTTCGGAGCTCGAGTGAAGACTCGACTCGACTCTCGAGTTCCGATGTCACACCCAGTTTTTAGGCCAAAACTGAATGCATTCCTTTATGTGTGCCAGGATCAAGTTTCACACATAAAGCGACAAATAGTGGAATAAACAACATAACCAGTGTTTATTACATCGTATCTTATTACAAAAACTTATTACAAGTCCAGAAAGGACTAAGCAGTGGAAAAGACACCATCTTACCACAGGTAGATGACTGGGGGTTTCGCACGCCTAGAAGAAGTCTTCATCAAAGTACTCCTCATCTTCTGAGT
>JBNKHS010000435.1:0-966 GCA_050290485.1 Promineifilaceae bacterium (SeqCode)
TCCCAAAGTCTAAGGTACGTTTGTACTTTTATCCCTGTGTAATACTCCTGGTGAAGGCTGCAATTGGCATATGTATGCTTGCAAATTAATCTGTGGCTAGGAAATGGGAACAACGTGTCCGGTATGGAACAACTTGCTGACTAATTAGGGAGGCTCTGGTGAGTTTGTCTTGTCGGAAGTGCGGGACTGGTATAGCGATACCTACGAGACCGCAAGGTGCAAGAGGGGTCTGAGGGTACAGCGTGTTACCCAACAGCGAGAAACCTTAGCAATTGCGAAAGGGGCCTGAGGGTATAGTGGGATACCCAAGAGTGGGAAACCTATGGCAAAGCAAGACATACGATCTAGAGTTAACCTTTGTAAAGGCATGTAGTGATCTCCTGGCCTCACACCAAGGAAGTGTGATTGTGCTTGGTCGGCATAGCAACATGGAGGTTCTCTAGTCACCGAAAGGTGATGAAATCACTACTCGTGGGTACAGGGTACTAGCCTCTGCAGAGTGTACAACTATCATGATAGCCGAGCTTGCGGTTACAAGCGGTCTGGGATCCTCTTTTGATTAGATGGGTTGGATGGGAATGAAGTGGAATTGGCCAAGTCTTTGTGGAATCTTTGTGATTACCTTGTGCCTGTGTGGCCATACTTATGATATGCTTAAACTTAACTTAATGGGTAGTTTCAGCCTGCAACCTCAATCTAGTCAATAGTATGCTAATAATCAATGAGTCAAGTGTAGGTGCATTTCTGCTTATAGCCTTATACCTTATTTCTCCTTGTTATCACCTTACATATCATTTATTTCCTGTACTTGCTGAGTACCAACCATAAGTGTACTCAACCTTGCTATTTTCCCCTGCTACTCAAACCTACTGCTCAGAAGGAGAGGATGGACTGGAATTCTTCGACGAGGAGTTCTAGGCTACGTGTTGCCCCGGTTGCCATTCCTGTGGAGTTATGGAGTCTTCT
>JBNKHS010000436.1:0-961 GCA_050290485.1 Promineifilaceae bacterium (SeqCode)
TCGGCATCATCGGCGGTCGCATCACGAATAACGATTTCTAAACTCATTGGCCTTCCCATAATTTGCGACACTTCTTGCAGATGTTTTTCTTGCCAACATTGGATAGTCTGGCGTGTGCTTGTCGATCTTGAATCGCTTTGCCACACAAGCCTGTTTTCGATTGACGACTGCTCTCTACAATGTGCCACTGATTATTGCTTAATAAAACAACTGGGTTTTCTTCATTCATCTGTTCTATTTGACTTAATTTTCGTATAGGTTAACTATGTCAATTGCGTTAAGGATACGGAAAATCAAGCCCATAAGTAAAACTCCCCCTAAAACACCACCCGCGAGTTTAAATAGGAAAGTTGTTGGTGCTGGGAAGAGGGTGTAACCAAGATTCCGAAGAATGTTTAAGAGTATCATACCGCCGATAAACAAAACTGTTTTGAACCAAAACTCCGGATCATTCTTTAGAGACTTATTATTAGCAGATGACTTGACCTTTTGGTTTGTTCGAATCATTTTTATAACTGCGAATGATTTAATGCCAATTCCAATGGCCATACCGATTAAATGGGATGTTAAAGCGATCCGACAGTTGTTTGCAAACGAACCATTAATTGGAATTATCTCCGATTTTATTTCATATTGTGTGCAACCTACCGAGTACATGGCTATGGGATAGATGGCAAATAGTAGAACGAGAAATAGGGTGAAGAGAAACAATGAGTAATCTAAACGTCTTTTTTGGGGCTGTTGATTTTGAGATGTTGCCATAGTTCCCCCTTTGGCAATAGAAATTAATAAACTCAAAGCTTCAGTATCAACATTATTTTCTGCCTAAACTGTCGACTAGTCTTACAATATAGTTTGTTTAGATCCTAAATATATGATTATGTTTCCCATTCACTTGCTGAGTATCAACCATAAGTGTACTCAACCTTGTTATTTTCCCCTGCTACTCAAACCTGCTGCT
>JBNKHS010000437.1:0-944 GCA_050290485.1 Promineifilaceae bacterium (SeqCode)
AAGGGGTATACAAGGTATCCATATAAGAGTTTCATAATGCAACTAGGCTCCATAGAACTCTTATACATAAGTGGACAAATATTTCATAAAGTAAAGATTACAAAGCGAAAACCTAGAGAAGGGTTACACAATCGGTGCTTGCTTTGCTCAAAGGAAGGAGGTTTAGTCTCGACGAAGCTTGGCAAGTGTTGTCCCCCAAGCGCTCCTTGATCAAGAGCGGTGTTAGAACCTATATGCAATGACATGCATGCAAATTAATGTTAAGTGAGAAGGAAAAGATAAGTTACACTAAACAAGACGGTTCACAACTTTTATGTTGCTTAAGGAGGTAATTTAGTCATTTCCTTCATTAACTCCTATTAGCTAACGATACTTAAGAACATAGCTTAAGAAGGAGTTTCGACTTCCTAATACCATTCATGACAATTCATGAGGTGATCTATGGCTTTAGGATGGGTACTAAGCGTTCATGGCGAAACCTCGTTAAGTTTCTAAAAAGAAAACTTAATTGCATAAGGTTCTACTTAATAAGGGCAAAAATGGAAATTTCATTGTCATAACTCATGAACGATGGGTTGTAATAAGTTTTCTAAGTTCAGATAGCTTGGAACTAATTTTGGTCCAATTTCCACAAATTTTGGAGCCCTAGGTAATTACTTAAGAATTAGTAACAAATTATCAAAAGTTTACTAATTAATCCATGATTAATAGTTAAATAAAATTATTTTATAATTTTATTTCATAGATTAAGTTTGAATTCAAAATATGGAATTGAATTTATAATTTTATTGAATTTATTTGAATTACTATAATTTTCTAAAGTTTGAAACTTTAATTTGAATTTATTTAGATTAAACCAAAAGGAAAAAGAAAAAGGCTACTGTGTTACTGGGCCAACATCCACCCACGGCCACGGTGCTACAGGACCACGGCTCGGGAACTTA
>JBNKHS010000438.1:0-922 GCA_050290485.1 Promineifilaceae bacterium (SeqCode)
AGTTTAGGCCAAGAATTTTGCACTAAAACTCGTATGTATTTGTTGTCATTAAATCTAAACAAGAAATTGGTCAGACCACTTTCGAATGAATACAAACCTGCACCAACGGCAATGTGGATTTCATCAATAAACAAGATGATTTTCCAATTGGAAGCAGAGACCTTCAACATAGCCTTGAGTCTCTCCTCGAATTTACCCTGAAATTTAGCCCCAGCAAATACCATACTTCTCTAAAGCTTGTGTAACACCCCGTGTCTCTAATCCATATGATTATGTTAATCACGTGTTTAAGAGACCCTAAGTGTTGTTGAATTTCTAAATCTAGAGTTAAAATTCGAAGTATTCCAATTTCTGTAAAGTGTGGACCATTAAGCTCAGTTATCGATTTTTCAGAATTAATTGGAGCAGAATCAGACCACACTACCAAAAGAGAAATTGTTCCTGGTGACATGTTCTATAATTGTGCAAATTTACATAAAATGTGGAGCTAGGAAAGTATTTGTTTCAAGGGTCCAAATAGGGGTATACAACACAGATTCCAGACAGCAATTTCTGTAGATTTTGCTGAACACTTAGCCAATTTGGAAATGCCATAACTTCTTGGATATTGGGAGTTAGTTTGTGAATGTCAACCAAATTATAGTGCAGACTTAGTAGATCATAATGGAGCAATCCTTGTCCAGGTTTGAGTCCAGGTAGAATTGTGGCAACATTACTAAATCCCTTACTTGATCAGATTTTTAGGGGTTTCCAGGTTTTCCTTAGCTGATAGCACATTTGGGAGTTCATCATCTTCTTCGATCTTGGGATACGGAGTATGCATGTCAACCAGATGTTAGCGCAATGTTTGGAGAGAACTATGGATTGCTACTTCCTCAAGGTTCATCGACGCCGACGAGAGCTATTAGTGGGAGATACATAC
>JBNKHS010000439.1:0-893 GCA_050290485.1 Promineifilaceae bacterium (SeqCode)
ATATATGGCTTGAAACCAATTGAATCATAAAGCATGGATGAAATTTTGTGAAAATAGGATTTTTGACATGAATATATATTTTTCAAGCATAGCAAGTTTCAAATCAGATGTGCAACACACTAAGCCACATTCGGAGAATCAATAATGTTTAGTTCACTTTGAAGTTCACAGAATCGCTCATCATCAAGGAGTTTGGTAAAAATATCAGCTAATTGCGTAAAATAATATTTTTCCAAGCTTATTTCTCATAAGCACATAAGAAGCATCGAAATCATGGTATGACATATGAGAAACATGAGAAGCATTAGTATAAGGATAAGAGGCATTATTAGTGGTCTTGATACTTTGCTTCTTCTCTTATTGGACATTGGCATTGGTGAACTTGATGAATTCTTGACCTTTAGTGTTCACACTAGAGTTGTGCTTATCACTATTTTTATAGTCAATTCCACTCTTGATATGTGGCCTCCTTGCATTCAAGAAGACACTCCTTGCATATTCTACTTTTTCATCCTTCTCATTTTGAACTTGCTTCTTTGAAGGTTGAGAAGCAATCTTTGGTGCGGTTTTTCCCTTCTCAAGCTTCTTCACCACATTGCTACGGTTATCTTGAGGAGGTTGCACTTTAGCTTACTTCTTCAACTTGTTCACTTCAAGTTCAAGCTTCTTCACTTCTCTCTTCAAGTGATCATTTTCTTGAGCAATTAGATCATCACAAGTTTCTACACTCACTTGACTTGTGAAGGCTTCATTGTCATTTGAAGTCTTGGAGGTGCTTGACCAAAGAGCATCAAATTGCACTTTAAAATCTTGATGTGGCTTTAGCAAGACATCATGTTGACTTTGAAGAGCACCAATTGAGCTCTTAAGGACACAAGTAGTCTCCTTGCTTT
>JBNKHS010000440.1:0-890 GCA_050290485.1 Promineifilaceae bacterium (SeqCode)
CTGAACAACAAGGGGCAGCCCAATTTATTGATACATTTTCGGGAAGTCACCATTATGTGCTCGACTACCTAATTGAAGAAGTGCTCAACCGGCAGCCGGAATCGATCCAAACCTTTTTGCTTTTCACATCCATCTTAGACCGTTTGTGTGGATCACTTTGTGATGCCGTTTTGGGGGAAGACAGCAATGGTGACATGTCTGGGGAAGCAACCTTAAAAACGTTAGAGCAGGCGAACTTATTTATTATTCCCTTGGATAACCAACGTCAATGGTATCGCTACCACCATCTTTTTGGTGATTTATTGCGGCAACGGTTGTCGAGTCTTGCCCAGGAGCGACTGTTTGGACTGCACCGCCGGGCAAGTGTCTGGTTTGCGGATAACGGGTTTGAACGTGAAGCGATTCAGCATGCTCTGACCGCCAAAGATTATGAACGGGCTGCGCCATTGATTGAGCTGATTTGGCGTGAGATGGATGATAATTTTCAATCAGCTAGTTGGCTGCCGTGGATGAAAGCATTACCGGAAGAAGTTGTTGCTGTGCGTCCCAATTTGATTTTGGGTCGGGCATGGGCGCATTTAGATCTAGGGGAAATGGAAACGGCCGAAATTTGGCTAGAACGGGCTGAGCAATGTTTGCAATCGCCAGAGGAGATGATCATCGTTGATGAGCGCTTGTATCGTCGTTTTGCCGCCATGATTGCTTCTGGCCGTTGCTATTTGACCCAAGTTGAAGGGGATATACCCAGTACAATTAAGTATGCGGAACAAGCGTTAGCATTGATGCCTGAAGATGAGCCTTTGCGCCGCGCCTTGTCCAGTGGACAGTTGAGTGCGGCGTATTGGACCAGTGGGGAGCTGGACCGGGCGCGTCAAACTATTGTGGAGACG
>JBNKHS010000441.1:0-882 GCA_050290485.1 Promineifilaceae bacterium (SeqCode)
TCAACACCTCAAAAGGTTTAACGGCCGTTCCCACCGTTCAAGCTTCAGGGTGCTGGTAGCTTTATTGTTCGTTTCAACACCTCAAAAGGTTTAACGGCCGTTCCCACTCTAACAAAAAATCTTAACTCGAATATCGAGTAATTGTTTCAACACCTCAAAAGGTTTAACGGCCGTTCCCACAGTAATCCTTCTACTCAGGTTATGGAAGCTAGAAACGTTTCAACACCTCAAAAGGTTTAACGGCCGTTCCCACTTGCCAAGATCCAACCCCGGATCCCACGGCAACACGTTTCAACACCTCAAAAGGTTTAACGGCCGTTCCCACTACAACGAATCCGTGAACATCGTGATCGAGTACAAGGGTTTCAACACCTCAAAAGGTTTAACGGCCGTTCCCACTTCTATCAACGTTGGTATGCATGGTTTTACAATGGTTGTTTCAACACCTCAAAAGGTTTAACGGCCGTTCCCACACAAAGCCTATCACCAGGGAAATGGACGATGAGTTCATGTTTCAACACCTCAAAAGGTTTAACGGCCGTTCCCACCTAAGAGATAATCTCTCTTTATCATCCTTCTGCGATGGTTTCAACACCTCAAAAGGTTTAACGGCCGTTCCCACAATATCCCTGAGGATGGACCAAATGCCGTCACGGTTGGTTTCAACACCTCAAAAGGTTTAACGGCCGTTCCCACAAAAATGAAACTTGATCCAGAAAGAGTAAATCCGGTTTCAACACCTCAAAAGGTTTAACGGCCGTTCCCACTGACCAACACTGTTGAGCCTACGGCAACAAATACGAGTTTCAACACCTCAAAAGGTTTAACGGCCGTTCCCACCGTCTGTATCATGGACACTCAGGTGCCCATGAATGTAGTTTC
>JBNKHS010000442.1:0-864 GCA_050290485.1 Promineifilaceae bacterium (SeqCode)
GGCCATGAGGATGTCAAAGGTGGCCTTGGGGCATCACTGCAGCCTGCTCCCCTTATTTTTCTGCCATTGGCCATCCTTTAGACTTTTTGGCTTAATCATCCTCAGCGGCCATTCTTCTCCTATGATGACCTCCTTTCCCTTGGTTGTCTTGGCTTGAGATGGCTGAACCAGGACCTTCTTCCCCTCGAGCTTGACCATGTTCATATTCATCAGGAACGGGTCCTTGTTGAGCTTCATTGGGGACTTTCTACAAATTTCAATCATCATTCATTTATGGCCGATTGAACCTGTTGACGGAAAACATTGCAATCATTAGTAGCATGAGAATAGTAATTATGCCATTTACAATATGCATGCTTTTTTATTTGTTCTGGCGACGGTATAACATGATTACTTGGAAATTTAATTTGTTTTTCCTGCAACAAGTAATCAAAAATCCTATCACATTTAGTGACATCGAAAGTGTAGCATATTTCATCTTGTCAGCTTTAGGTTAGAGCATACGAATGGTTTAGATTTAGACCCCTCCATTTGGCTACACACATATGGGCTTCCTCATCATCCAACGACTCGGTACTACTCTACCACATTAACGTGACACTCGTTCCTAGTCCTATCACTACACCTACGAAATCCTCTAGACTCTTTGGCTTGTCTTTCACAATCCAGAGCCCTTTGTAAGACTTGGCTAACATTGGAAAAAACATGACTCTCTAGTTTTTCTTTGCAGCAATTGCACCAGAGGACCTATTTTGGAAGCCAATGTCAAAATAGGACCTCTTTTTTCAACTTTGCAAGATCAGACCTGTTTTTTCAAAACGAAGCAAGCAGCATCCCCTATTCCGTTAGAAGGACTTAATGGTG
>JBNKHS010000443.1:0-861 GCA_050290485.1 Promineifilaceae bacterium (SeqCode)
TTTTAATCAATTCAATTTTTTCCCCAAAATTGAATTTCAACTGAGTCAAATATAATTCACTCTAAAAGTTAACTTACTGCCTTAAAATTTTTAAAATAAAATATGATTGTGAAGGTGTTGAAGAAAGAAACAACTTTCTCCATAGGAACATCTTCAGATTCAAAAATGGATTTGGAGCTAAAAAATTGGGAAAACAATGTCTGATTTGGGCTTTAGAAAATTAAATAAAATAGCTAGAAATGGATTAAAAATCTAGGAATTTGCATGGTGGTACAAAATCCAATTTGGAACACTTTTCATGTTGTCTACCTCTTTCAAATCTTCACGGATATGGAATTAATCAAAAGATTTTAGGAAAACCGATTTGAGTGAATTGTGGTCAGATAGATTAATTTAAATCCTTATTCCAAATGCATCAGAGCTCCATTTTGAACAAGGAGTGCTCCATGGTGACATCCAAAGATTGGAATATTATCTGGGTGACATGTATACACTAATTCCCAAGATCCAAGAAGATATTGAATTTCAAATAGGGATAAACGTTAAGCTAAATCCTGATTTTTTTCCTAAGTCTGTAAACTGAGTTGATTAGCTCTGTTTGCACCCTTAAAAACAAATAATTGCTTACCTCCATATTTTTTTTAAATTTGCACACTTGTAGAACATGACATAAGGAACAATTTCTCTTTTGGGATTGGAGACCAAATCGGCCTAGATTAATTCTGAAAAATCGATAACCAAGCTTAATGGTCCACACTTTTCAGAATTTGAAAAACTTCGAATTTGATTCTAGACTTGGAATTTCATCAACACTTAGGGTCTCTTAAACATGTGATTAACATAATCATGTGGATTAGAGAC
>JBNKHS010000444.1:0-856 GCA_050290485.1 Promineifilaceae bacterium (SeqCode)
ATTTTGGGGTGAGATTCATTTTAAGGGAGTAGTCTTGTCACACCCAAAAATCTGAATTTTGAAATGTGACTAAAATTTGCTAAATTTTTTTAAAAAAAATTCAATAGATTACAATTGCCTTTAGATTATAAAGGAGAAACCAATTCATTTAGGCAAATATATATTTTCTAATTTTTTAAATTAATTTAGGCTCTATATAATTAATTGTTTCATTCATGCCACCATTCATTTATTTTTGTAATGATGTATTGCTTTAGATTTAGAAGTGTGAGTAGAAAGCGTCCGTTTTTGTTCAAATCCAAATTAGATTCAACTTCAAAACCAAAACTCCGTAGAAGCCTTTTTAAAATCATTGCTTTCCATTTTTGGAAAATATCCTTAGTTTCAAAAATCCGATTTAAATTTGATTTCGATTCAAAATCGTAATTTGAACACAAGCTCTGAAAAGCCCAATTTCTAAAATCTTTGTGATTTAAATTTTGAATTGAATTTCAAAATTATTTTGATTCAAAAGTCTCAAAATCCAAAAGCTTGATTTTCAAAAATATTTAAATTTTGATTTGAATTTTTAAAAACTTGTTTTGGTTAATTTTAAAACACCTTTGATTTAAAAACCTTGGTTTAAATTTGAATATTTAAACCAAATTCCAAATTTCTAGATTTGAAAAGTTCCCAAAAAGTTGTTTTGATTTTATCCTATTTTTAATCCAGTTCAATGTTTGTTTGAAAATGTTTAAATCTCTTTGTTTTTGAATCTAAATCCTTAAAATCAATTTTGCAGCCCATTGTCAATTGGGCCCAAAATCCTTCAAGCAGCCCACCCCATTCTCTTTTATTTTCACCAAAACCGACCTAG
>JBNKHS010000445.1:0-845 GCA_050290485.1 Promineifilaceae bacterium (SeqCode)
AATTATGACTACTTGGTAGTCGAAAATAATGATACTAAAAATGGTTGATTGAGTTACCATGCATGTTTAGCCTAGGTTGCTAATCTTTTTTTGTTATTAATGTTTATCAACTTAATTTGGCTAATCTTGATTAAAAGTGATTAGTAGTAGGTGCTAGTAGGCTGGAGTCCGCTGTTTCACTTGAAGCCTTGCATGTCTAGAATTCGTGGCCTTCGGGTCGCGACGGATAAGTCTTGCTGAGCGTAGTCGCTCAAGCTTTGCTCTTGTTGTTTTATTTATCTGTGTGCAGGTGATGATCTTCCTCCTTCTTCCAGCGACGCCGACGAGGGCTGTCAGTGGGAGATCCAGACCGAGGAGGGCTGGGTTCCCTACTGGGACTCGTAGGTGTAGGTCATCCGAGGAGGCTCACTCTCTTCTAGGGCGAAGAGCGTGTGCCTATCGTGAGAGACGAACGCTTCCGCAAAACTCTGATTAGCTCTTGAAGCACATTTTGGGCTTTGTCTTTTGTAAACCCTAATACATGGCACTTAATCTGTAATAACTTTAACTTGAATTTCATATTTGGTATTGTATGCTTATTTGTGTGTGTTTGCGCATTCTCGCTTCGTCGAGAATCCCCCGATATGATCTTGGGAGACAAACCCCTCATTTCTGAGGTGGTTCTGTCACACTCGGGGACGTCATCCGGGTCGGGCTACACCGAGTCGGGTAATCCTTAACCCAGATCTTATCCGGGTAGGGCTAACCCGAGTCGGGTAACCCTTAACTCGGGGACCTTATCCGGGTAGGGCTAACCCGAGTCACCTTATCGAGTTAGACCTCACCTGGGTTACTTTTCTAGAACA
>JBNKHS010000446.1:0-813 GCA_050290485.1 Promineifilaceae bacterium (SeqCode)
AGTACCGCGCTCGTGTTGGGCGCTGCCGAACAGTTCATCACTGGCACGTTCTGCCCATTCCGGGCCTTGCACCAGTTGGAACTCAACCAACCGCCCAACAATGATCAGTGTCAGAATGGCCATGGCAATGAGGACGATGCCCAGCCGTCTTTTTTGGCTATTGCTCACGTGCTTCACCTCGCATAAATTCATTAATCTGACCAGTGAAGTAGAGGTACAGCGCTTCTTCGATGGTGTTGATGGATGGGGATACGGCCGTAACTTCTGGCTCATCAGCAAAGGGATCATACCCTTCCCCAACCGGATAATCGGGCACAATCAAAAAGGTGACATCATCTGGATTGGCGGGGATAAAACCCTGACGCAACGCTTCTGCTTGCAAACGATCCAGCGATTGCGCTTCAGCAATGTGCTGTTCTAATGCGGCATTCTCACGCTTTAAATCAATCAATTCATTCTGTAAAATCTGCACACGACGACCCACAGTCGCCGTCCGGCTGGCCTGGGTCAGGTAAATCGTGCCTAGCAAAGTGGCCAGAATCAGCACAACGCCCCACCCCAACGCGGCTTGCGCCTCGGTGAGTTTGTTGAGCTTCTTGAATTGGTCGCGTGTTTGCCGTGCCATCATAAAATCACTATTTATATCTTTTCCACTACGCGCAATCTTGCACTACGACTACGATAATTTTGCGCAATTTCTGCCTCAGACGGTTGAATCGCCTTCCGGGTTATCAAGCGCACAACAGCAGGTCGATCTTCGGATGAGGTCGGATATCCCGGAGGAGGCATTTTGTCCTTACTCAAATCCCGAAA
>JBNKHS010000447.1:0-803 GCA_050290485.1 Promineifilaceae bacterium (SeqCode)
TTACTCAAATTCATCCATCAGGCGCGATGAATAAACATAGACGAGACCTTGTGGTTTCGCATATCAATAAAGTTGTGAAATTGTGAGGGGTATATTGTGTTCTGCTTAAAAGCTTATTCGTAGTAATTCACAGAAACTATTTTTAAATAATAGGTGTAAAAATTGTGAATTACTTAAGTAAAAACGTAGAAATCGCCTTTTTTCATTTTAAAAAGTTTTTACGTTTTTACATTTGTGGAAGTGTAGAAACCGTTGAAATGATTTCTTCCAACTTTTGCACTTTCACAAACCTGCTCACTTTACGTGTGAGTATTTGATGAGTTGCAAAATCAGCTTAAATTGCATGAAAATGGCTGTTTGGCGCATTTTTGGAGAGAAAATGGTAGTTTGTTGGGCTAACTGCCATGAATGAGAATGTTGAAGACGCGCCAGTGGCGACGTCTCTACAAATGGTGTTTTTGGCGAAGTTTATCGATCGTATAGTTCAGATTTGACGAATGGGGCGAGGGCGTAGGCAACGGCTGTGGCAAACGCTTCACCACGAACAACGAGATTGTTGGTTAAAGCACCAACGGCCCCTCCTTTGTGTTTGACGTTGTAGTCATTGAGCACGTCATCCATGACAGGACCCAACTCTTCGCCATTGAGCACGCGTTGGGCAATATGTTCGGGAAGTTGCAGCCGCGAGCAGCCGCCAATCCCGAAACGGCCGCTTCTGTCCACAATCACAACCCAACCTTGCAAGGCCAAGCCAAATGGTTCAGGATGGACACCCCCCTCCAGGCCAACACCAAAATCTGCAT
>JBNKHS010000448.1:0-799 GCA_050290485.1 Promineifilaceae bacterium (SeqCode)
GGGATATTGACATAATCCACATAGGATTATATCACATTGAGAATGGTATACTTGATATTACTATGTTCTTTCAATTCATGTACCTTTGGACTAGATTTGACGACTTGAGTTGAGAAAAGGATACTCGAGAAATTTTATTCAAGAGAGAGGTAAAATGGACTTGAGAGTCATCTCTTCAATAATGGCTAGCTAACAGGCAATCAAAATGAGCAATAGCCATGAGTGAATTGATATGGTCATAAAGACTGAGAAACTCCAAATATTTTGAAAACCACACAAGCTAATAATTCTAGATAGATTTTCAAAAGCAATTACTCTAGAGCACTAAGAAATTTTCAACTTTCAAGTAGTGTTCTTTAGCATATTTGGTTTATAACTCATTTCAAAAGAAGGTTATCTTAACATGACATATGTCAAGTTTCATTGGATAAGGTATAAAGCAAATATCTAAGATCTTCCACAAGATAAGTAATAAATATTTATCACAACTTGAATAAGTTAGAAACTCAAAATACACTTAGCTATGCAAAGGCCTAGATGCACACTATGATTAAAGACATTTAATAAAAATCAAGATGATCCATATCTTTGCCACAGATATAAATTTTCTTCATTCGGATGAAGAGAAACCAACTTACTTGTGTCATTTATCAAATTATGTATTACTCTTCATTTGGTTAGACAAATTTGGATCACCATGAATTCTTTTTTTTCATCATAACTCAAATCTTGTTCCTAGAATCATTTTTCACTTAAACAAGCTAGTTAGTCCCAAGTACCAAAATTATGGAGTTGGCTC
>JBNKHS010000449.1:0-788 GCA_050290485.1 Promineifilaceae bacterium (SeqCode)
ATGGTCAAGACTAAGAACAAGAACATCCCCCTCAATGTAGGCCAAGTTGGCCATTTCTAGACACCCAAGATTCATGGCAATCGAGTGACCATGGAGGTACACTCGATGGGTTTTGACATTTTGTGCATATTTTTAAAATAGTCGATAATGTTGGCCACAGGGGTGTACTTGATCCTATTTACCATAGCAAATAGACATTTAAGCTCAGGAGTAGTAACAGAACGCAATTCCACTATGGGAAAGGGCGTGAATGACATCCACCTATGCAAGAACCTTACACTAGGGTTGTGAATAACACTAAACCTAAGCCTAGTAGAATTTCTAGAAATAGCATCACTAAACTCAACCTTATTAAAATTTCTCATAGCACTTGATTCAGCCAAGCAAGATTTAGAGAAATCTAGAAGCTCACTGAAATGGGAGAAATCACAAGCAAATGACTTCCCAAATAGATGAAACTTCACAAATGACTTCCTATTCTTCTCAACTGTTTCAAAGGTCATAAGAAATTCAAGGGTTAAGAGATGGTGGGAAGCTCCTCATCCAAACCAACCCTCTCAAGTTAGTTCACATCATAGACACGACTATGAGCAAACTCTCGATGTTGGAGGGACTCATACTTCTCCATCTCCTCAGTGGTGTGGATGGTGATGTCATTGCCATCCGTAGCTACTGGAATGTCATCATGTGCAAGATAATGGCTCAACCCTGCAGTCCCATGCCGTGATGGCACAAAGGATGAAGACTGCAACAAGTCAAGCAACATGTTGTCAATAGTGAGAACTGTT
>JBNKHS010000450.1:0-782 GCA_050290485.1 Promineifilaceae bacterium (SeqCode)
GTTTCTGGGTGGACCGGACATATCCAGTACTTTTACCGGATTTATTCAGCGAGACCGGACATATCTGGTCCAAGGTCGGACATGTGTGTTGGACTTTTTCAGCAGCAACGTCTGATAACTATTTTGAGCGTAATTTCCTAACCGTGTGTCCAATTGATCCCATTCTTCTTCCGTTAACTTCATAATTTTGTTTGTATCACTTTTATGCTATTGGAAAGTGCTTTCATCACCTTATATAATAGAGGTTTCCCAGGGTTTTAATTTTGGGACATAGGCCAATTCTTAAAAATAATTTTATTTGGCACCTGTTCACCCTCGTCTGGTCACCCCCTCGGTCCTTTAATTGGTATCAGAGCCGGTTTGGTCACTAGTTGGCTTTAACAAGCTTTATGACCCAAAGGCGACATGGAGAAAGGTGCTGTCAAGCTTGTGGTTTTTCAATGGCGAGGATTTCAGTTACTGGAAAAACCAAACTCGCAACTATCTTCTGAGCCAGGGTCGCGCCATTTGGGAGATCGTCCAGGAGGCGTACGTGATCCCGGATACACTCGACCACGCGACCCAAGGTGAGCTGCAAAGGTATGAAAACAACTACAAGGCTCTTAATCTCATTACTACTGCTCTAGGTAGGAATGTGTATGATAGAGTCGGTCACCTAGAAACTGCTCATGATGTCTAGACTAAATTGTGCAACACCTATGTGGGTTCTTCTGAAATCAAGTCATCGCGTAAGGACACCTACAATAGACAGTATCAAACTTTCTCTCAGAAACTTGGTGAAT
>JBNKHS010000451.1:0-775 GCA_050290485.1 Promineifilaceae bacterium (SeqCode)
ATGGATGTCACATAAGGAATTTTAAACTTTTCAGTAGCATAGAGGGAATTATCAAGTTTCCTAGTGGCACAGAGGGAATTCTCTCAATTATCTACTCCCTCCGAATTTTAATTGTTTAGCTTGTTGATTTTTTTGTAATGTTTGATCATTCATATTGTCGACGGTCGGACGTCAGATATTTGGAGTAGAATTGGAGGGAACGTAAGTCGATGAGATCAATCTCAGGTGAACACAAGGCACGAGGTTTAGACTGGTTCGGTCCCTCTGAAGAGTAATAAACCTACGTCTAGTATGACTTCGTTGATACTGATTTGCTGATTGTTTTTCCCTTTTTCTCTATTTTCTCTATTGCCCTCGATGGGGATCTACTCTGTCTATTTATAGTCAGGGAACCGCCTCATAGAGTTTAGCTGGATCCCGACTCTAATTGTAAAAGATAGAAACTCCTGATCATAATCCTGCCATATTGATTAAGTTAACATCCTACTATGAGTTATCCTAGAGTTACGATCGGACTCTTCATATGCTGCTTGTTGGGTCCAATATCTTCATGGGTTGTTCTGCTTACCTGGTCTTTGATTTTTAGTGGGCCCCTGGTTCAGGCAAAAATGAGGTGTCGTCACTAGCCCCTGAACATGTCATCAAACCTGACAACTTTAATTCTCGATTAGGCTACTGGCTGATTAGCAATCACTGATCAGACCGCTCCATTGAAACCAAGTTGCACGTCTCTTCGTCTTCTGATCAGCACGTTGCTTCAACTGATCTTAGATCG
>JBNKHS010000452.1:0-770 GCA_050290485.1 Promineifilaceae bacterium (SeqCode)
TAAAAGCGATTGATAAAACGAGCCAGGCGTGATGGTGGATGACGCAGCCGCTGCCGCCATATGCCACGCCAGAGGCCACGTTGCCGCAAAGCCTCTTTCGCATTAACTTTTAAGCTGCCGCCGTTGGCAATGGTGACTGTCGTGGGATCGTTGGTATGAACCACGCGGATGATTGGTGAAGGACGATATAGCCAACGTCTCCGTCGTCTCCATGGTCGCTTTTTAGCATAAACAACACGGGGCTTTTTACGAATACGCCTTGGTCTTCTTTTGATTCGACGCAAGCGTAACAACGAGCGCCGGTATGGTTTGCGACGCCTAGGACGACGTCGGTAAGTTCGTCTTAACATGACAACTCCTATAGTTGCAAAAAAGAATGGAATGGATAGGCGTGATATGTGATCGGTAAATATCAGTTTATCGATCACATATCACGTATTGTTTGCTTTTCCATAGTTAATTCATAGGTGATGGTAAATTGGTAAGGGACGTGTATATCGAGGAGTGAGAGACGCCCACGTCTCTCACGGGCACGAAGGCGTGCCCTCATCCTCAGCAGCAACATGTTATGATGCCATCACCTACCCCACAACCACCATCAATTCATAAATTCGGCAGCGTATTCAGCGGCCAGTTCTTTAGCATGACGGTTTCCGTTGGCTGATTGTTGAATAACTTTCCGTGTACGTGGGTAGGAAATGCCTAATGTTTCCGCACTGGTTAACCACTCTTCTGCATCGTCAGCAACATTGTGGAGCAGCGCTTCAAAC
>JBNKHS010000453.1:0-769 GCA_050290485.1 Promineifilaceae bacterium (SeqCode)
GATATCGTAAACTCCTGTCAACGACAGTGGTAACTTCAACTTGTATGCCACAGTTGCACACTTCTCAAGAATGAGGAATGGTCCGATGTAACGAGGTGATAGCTTCCCTTTCACCCCAAACCTCTTTATGCTCTTCATTGGTGAAACCTTTAGGTATACATGATCTCCAACCTCAAACTGTAAGGGTCGACGCCTCTTGTTTGCATAGCTCTCTTGACGTGACTTCGTGGCTTTTAGGTTGTTTTGAATATGATGTACTATTGCTTCAGCTTCATCGACAAGGTCAGGACCAAATATGACTTTCTCTCCTGGCTCAATCCAATTGAGCGGTGTACGACATCGACGTCCGTATAGCACTTCAAACGGTGCCATCTTCAAACTCTCTTGGTAGTTATTGTTGTATGAAAACTCAACCAATGGTAGATCCTTGTCCCAACTACCTTGATTCTCCATCACACATGCTCTTAGCATATCTTCTAAGATTTGGTTGAGTCATTCACTTTGTCCATTCGTTTGTGGGTGATAGGCTAACTATGGATCAAGTGAGTCCCGAGGGACGTGTGCTGTTGCTTCCAAAAGTGAGCAATAAACTATGAATTGCCTGGTGTAGTCAAACACAGAATGGTTCCCATGCTCAAGATTCAAAAATTCCTTCAGCTTGTTGTGAAGCAGACCCACAGATAGGTGATGAGCACGGAAAGCAGTATGGAACTCACCCCATGGGATGTGGTGATCAGCAGGTAGGGCGGCAATGTAGGAAGTCCACCAG
>JBNKHS010000454.1:0-758 GCA_050290485.1 Promineifilaceae bacterium (SeqCode)
ACCAACTGGCGGTACACTTCGACCGCTAGCAGAGAAGAAGAGCACATTCGTGGGCTCCACATCACATCAGCCCACTATCGATCAGGTGGTGGATGACAAGAAGAAGGGGGCTGCAGACAAAGAAGTTGCAGTAGACCCCAATGACACCGAGAAGAAGCTTCGTCTCAGCATAGAGCTTAATGTCAAATAGGAACTCACGCTCATCACTTTTCTCAAGGAAAATTTGGATGTCTTCGCATGGCAGATATCAGATATGCCTGGGATCCCTAGGGAGGTGATTGAGCACAAGTTAGGAATTGATCCAGCGTTCAAACCGATCAAGCAGAAGGAGAGAAGATACACACCAGACAGGCGCGAGGCCATTCGGTTAGAGGTTAATAAATTACTTGAAATCAGGTTCATCAGGCCAGTAGATTATCCAATCTGGCTAGCAAACCTCGTTCTTGTAGAAAAGCCGAATGGATCTTGGCGTATGTGTATTGATTATACCAGTTTGAATAAAGCATGTCCTAAAGATGAGTATCCCCTGCCTCATATCTGTCAGATTGTTGATTCCATGGCATCGTGTGAACTATTGTCATTTCTGGATGCCTATTCGGGCTATCATCAAATCAGCCTCGCCACTGACAATGAAGAGAAAACAACATTCATCATGCCATTCGGGATTTTCTGCTATACAAAGATGGCATTTGGACTCAAAAATGGGGGAGCAACATACCAAAAGTGCATACACACTATTCTAGAAGGCCAAATCGGGA
>JBNKHS010000455.1:0-755 GCA_050290485.1 Promineifilaceae bacterium (SeqCode)
CTTTCTAAACGTCTTAAATTGTGTATTTGAATATTGTTCCTTTTTTGTATACAGTTAGAGGAATGATGTACAATCGTGTTGTGGACTCCTTCTTTGATCGTCAGTATGTTAGGAGAGGCCGGAAGACCCACAACCAGAGTTAGATGTGATGGGAATAAGTCTTTGTACTTGGTCTTTGTGGGGGTGTTTTTTCTCAGCATTTTGGACTGCTTTTAGAGCAGTTAGGACAGCATCTTGGACTGCTTTTAGAGCAGTTAGAACAGCAGCATCTTGACTATTTTTTTAGGACAGCAGGACAGCAACATCTTGACTGCTTTTAGGACAGCAGTTAGCATCTAGGACAGCATCTAGTTTGGCATCTTAGACTAGCATCTAGCATATTCTTGGCTGGCTAGCAGCCTATAAGTATGTATCTCCAACCCCTTGGAGGGCATGGCATTGTGGTAGAGTGTGAGAAATAAACTAGCAAATTTTCCTAACTCCTAGTGTCATCCTCCCTCTCGATGAGAGTGAGAGTTCTGTTCCTAACACACCTGATCGTCTCCTCCAGCGGCCTCTATGATGGTCTGATAGACCTAGATGAACTCTTCAGGATTGGTGGATCTGTCATACCGATTAATATGATCGGCTTTGAACTTGTCTGTCCACCAGACCTCTTTGAGTGGTCCTGCCAAAGCGCGGAAATCGCTCCTCCCTGTTGGGGTGACGTCTCCTGCTAGAGATCGTCGTGGTGGAGTCAGCGTTCTTGCTCTGAG
>JBNKHS010000456.1:0-737 GCA_050290485.1 Promineifilaceae bacterium (SeqCode)
ATCAAAAATTCGTTCCCTTCTCCAATTCGTTGTCGCCCACCTAACAACAAACAGAAAGCAACCAACGGGCAACACGGCCGTCCTCTCCCCAACACAGCAAGAGCAAGTAGAAGCAAAAGTTAAAGAGTGTGATTTGGAAACGGCCGTATCCATCCCGCAAATCACCGCCAAACAACCAACCACCAGTGAAACAAACCGTGACCGACTGATTGCCGCAGGAAACGGCCGTACTCTCCCCAACACAGCAAGAACAAGTACAGGCAAAAGTAAGAAAGGGTGATTTGGAAACGGCCGTTTCCATCCTGCGTATCGTCGCCAAACAACCCACCATTAGTGCGTCTTGACAGCAAACTGGAGCCGGATGATTGCCGCAGGAAACGGCCGTCTTCTCCCCAACACAGCAAGAACAAGTAGAGGCAAAAGTAAAAGAGGGCGAATTGGAAACGGCCGTAACCATCCCGCACATCGCCGCCAAACAACCCACCATTAGTGAGTCTTGACAGCAAACCACGGCCAAATGATTGCCGCAGGAACGCAGCCGTCCTCTCCCCAACACAGCATCAACAAGCAGAGGCAAAAGTTAAAAAGGGTGATTTGGAAACGGCCGTAACCATCCCGCACATCGCCGCCAAACAACCAACCATCAGTGAGTCTTGTCAGCAAACCGTAGTCGAATGATTGCAACAGAAAATGGTCGTCTTCTCCCCAACTCAGCAAGAACAAGTAGAGGCAAAAGT
>JBNKHS010000457.1:0-737 GCA_050290485.1 Promineifilaceae bacterium (SeqCode)
AGGATTAGATCCAAGATACCAGTTCGATTTCATTAAATCCTGATCGTCGGTTTCATAGTGAGCGAGTGAGATTAAAACATGAAATAGCCCTTCGTGTTTTAAATCTGGGCCCTTGATCACGGATTTGACGACTGTCACTTAATGAAGGCATCGTGAACACGTGCGCCATGCCCATGGACCAAGTTCACAGCACCGTAGACCCGATCTATACCTTTTTCTTTAGAAAAATAATTTTGAAATCATGAAAAAACCCTCGAGGTCCTATAATTTGACATATAGACCCGTCGGCTTTATTTTATTTATGTTTAAGCCCCTGAAATTTTACAAAAACACCTCTGAACTTTTTAAAAATATATTTTAGTCCCTATAATTTTACATTTAGGTCCCTAATTAACTTTTTATAATTACGATTAGGTCCCTGCCTTAATTAATCTGGATTATTTTAATTACCTATTTAATCTATTAACTTTAAACCTTCATAACTTCTTAACCGTAGCTCCGATTTAGGTGATTCTTGCACTCACGCATTCGTAGTGATGAGTAGCATCTTTTGGTACTGTTTGTTTAGTCATAGGCCACTGTTTGGTGTATTGTTTATTTATTTACTTGTGTTGCTTGTTTCCGATCGCTACTGTTAGGCGCCAAAGACTTCGGGAATCTCCAGGAGCTCGACGTGCAAGACTTTGAGCAGCAGCTAGCGGGGAATCAAGGCAAGTGTTCCTTGACCATGTTGATCC
>JBNKHS010000458.1:0-735 GCA_050290485.1 Promineifilaceae bacterium (SeqCode)
ATCATAACTTTAGGATTTTTACAAAATTCACTTGGAAGAGAATCATCATCACTAAAAGCATCATCATTATTGTCATCACTAGAAAGAGTATCTTCATCACTAGTGACATATTAGAGAGAGTATGATGTATTGCATTTTATCTTCTTTCTACCTTCCTTTGCAATGAGGCATGTATGCTTTAAGAGATTGGGGAAGAGTGACTTGCTTGATAAGGTTTTGCCCTTGATAGCTATGGTTGCCACTTCATAACTTTCCGACTCGGAACTCGCATCACTTGAGTTCCATTCTTAGCCAACATGAGTTTGACCATAAGGCTTCTTCTTAGTGTATTTCTTATCTTTCTTGTAGCCTTTGTCAAACTTCTTTCTCTTGTCATTGTCTTCTTTCTTCCTCTCATATGGGCATTGGGCAATGAAATGTCCATTCTTGCCGCAATTGTAGCACACCCTCCTTGACCTTGGCTTCTCTTTCCTTTCTCCCTTGTAAGGTCTTCTTTTCTTGATGAACTTGTTGAATTTCTTGATAAATAGAGCCATTTCATCTTCATCATATTCTCTTTCATTGTCTTCTTCTTCTTCCTCTCTTCTTCTTCTTCTTCTTCACTAGGGCTCTCAATTAACACTTTCTTCTTCTTGCTCTTGTTTGCTTTGAGAGCAATATCTTGTTTCTTGGAGGTTGAGACGCCCTTGTAGAGATTCTTGATGTTGTTGGCTTCTTGAATATTCATTTCATGAT
>JBNKHS010000459.1:0-736 GCA_050290485.1 Promineifilaceae bacterium (SeqCode)
TGGAGCTCTCATTATTGGACTCCCGCTCTTGACCAATATGAGCTTCACCATAGGACTTCTTCTTGTAGGGCTTGTCACTTCTCTTGTAGCCCTTGTCCTTCTTGTAAGGCTTGTTCTTCTTCTTATCATCATCATCTCTACGCTCAAAGGGACAATTAGCAATGAAGTGACCATGCTTACCATACGTGTAGCATGTTCTCTTGGTTGTGGATTTGAACTTCTTGTCTCCTTTTGAGAACTTCTTCTTCTTTATGTACTTCTTGAATTTCTTCATGAAGAGAGCCATATCTTCGGCATCACATTCGGAGCTATCTTCTTCTTCCTCTTCTTCACTTGAGCTCTCAACTACCACTTGTTTGTTCTTGCTCTTCTTGTTAGCCTTGAAAGCAATCTCTTGCTTCCTTGTGGTAGTGATGCCTTTGGAGAGGTTCTTGACGTGATTGGCTTCTTCAATATATATTTCATGGTTCATGATCTGATCAAGCACATCGTCGGATGACATCCTCTTGTAGGTGAGATCTTGGCGGATCAAGACAACCACATTGTAGTTCATGGGTGTGTAAGCTCTCATCATGTGCTCAGTGAACATGTGGTTAGTCCACTTCTTGGACCTCTATGTCTTTGCCTTATTGACCAACTTCTTCAGGCGGTTGAACATGTCTTGAGGAGTTTCATCACTAAACATGAAAAATCTACTAAGTTGCCCCTCAAGCATGTCTATCTTAGCTTTTCTCAT
>JBNKHS010000460.1:0-733 GCA_050290485.1 Promineifilaceae bacterium (SeqCode)
CATGTCCCTTCCCTGTCGTATCCTCAAGCAAAACGACATCTCCAGTCCCAAAATGGCGTGTCTCTCCAGCTGACACTGTAAAATCAACACCACCTGCCAGCATGATCACATATTGCCGTCGTGGGGTATTGTGCCAAGCATAATCATAATCACCCGGTGTTTCGCGAAAGATGATCCCCGTCGCCTCTTCTAATTCAGAAAGCAGCCCAATTGTACCTGCATCTTTGAGTGGAATGTCCACCTCACCAAAGTGGGTTTCGCCTGCTGTATCTGTATAAATTCGGGTGATTTTCATCGTTCAATGTCCTTAGCAACTGCTTGGCAAACATATATCCGAGCGGTGGCTGAGCCTGTCGAAGCCAAAGCGGAACAGTTCGTACACTCGCCTTCGATACGTTTATTTAAACAACGCCTACCGTTTTTCACAATAAGCACCATCCACCAAAACAGGTGCCGCCTCGCTCACATTGAGTTGTCCCGCAATCTGCACATCTTCGGCAAAGCCACGCCCCACTAACTCCTTGCCCGAGCCACAGCGGAGCAAACTATCCAGCAGTTTGTCTTGGTGTTGTTGGAAGCTGGAAACGGCCGTTTCTGCTTCCACCGATCGTTCTCCCTGTAAATAAGACAAGATTGCACCTGCGCCCAAGAGGTCTTCTAAAGACGGCCGTAACGACCCATCTGGCCACCGCTCCCCCGCCGCAATCACACTAATCCGGTTGCCCAGTTGACT
>JBNKHS010000461.1:0-728 GCA_050290485.1 Promineifilaceae bacterium (SeqCode)
GTCATCAAGCGGCAAGGTATGAGATGCAGAATCTGATACAATGGCATCGTTCATCAAAGACTTCATTTTAGGGAATTGTTATAGGTCGACAAAAATGATTTAGTCTAATATTTGGTAGTGGTTGAAAGGTAAGTGATGAACTCATCATCGTTTATCTCTGAGGATTAGGGCACGCCCTCGTGCCCGTGAGAGACGTGGGCGTCTCTCACTCCTCAACATATCCATCACTTACCAATTTACCATCACCCAATTTAAAAAACAGGAAAATCAGCGTTATCAGTTTTATCTGCGTTCTATTCCTAGCTCATGGTGCCTTGTAAGGCCATGATTGCATCTTGCTCAATATCATGGATAGCCAAGAATTGTTCGGCAATCCCCTCACGGAAAGCAACCACACCTGCTTCATCCCATGGGAAGTTTGTTTCCATTTCGACTTTAAGTGTTTCCAAGCGATCATGAATCGCCAGGCGTTCATCAAGGGAAGCGTTACCCTCAGTTAAGAAAAGTTGATGTTGGCGTAGCATCGTTTCTCGTGTTTCTTTGAAGACAGCTACATCCTCTGGCAATATCATTTCGGCCAGTTTGCCCCATGCCTCGGCACTGGCACGGAACTGTTGTGATACGGCCGTTAATTCTGGTTTCTGCAATAGAGTGGCCGCCTCATCCAAGAAATTGGCGTATAGGTCGCGATCGGCACGGCCGTTCATCCCTTTGCCAAACAAAACAAT
>JBNKHS010000462.1:0-718 GCA_050290485.1 Promineifilaceae bacterium (SeqCode)
GAGTCAGCAAAAATACCAATTTGGAGTACGCATTTTCATGATTTGGTTCTTAGTTGCCCAGATTTTTTCCACGCCCATTTCTCTTATTCCGATCGGCCGCATGTCTCAAACAGACAAAACCTGAAAATTATGGTTTTGCGATATCAACTGGGCATCACCGAACGCAAATTGAAGAAGCCAGTGCGAGCCAATCGGGCGGAGAGGATGACTCTGGCTGTGCTGGCTGGCAGACTGAAGAAACAGACTGGCCGACCTGCTAACCAATTTAAACAACTGATTCGACTTGATCGTACGCCTAGCCAAGGAAAATTGAAGGAGAGTTCACCAAATTTTAAATTCTTGGATATGTTTTTTGCATAGCATGGGAGATAAATGGGGCAACAAAAAAGGGTGCAAGTGAATCTGATTCCACTTGCACCCTCGACGGGAGCGACGGGTTTCGATCACTCACGTGTATAAAATTTGTTGTTGTTTTCTTACCTAAGCATCTTGTTGAAGCATTGCTAGAAACGGCCGTTTCCAGCAAACTCAATGAACCGTTGGCTGTGTTGTATCATCCTTCAGCTTAACAACAATCTGCTGATTACCGATGACGATTTCGTTACCTTTGACGTAAACGGCCGTGGTACTTAAGCCAACCAGAGTGGGCATCTCCCAACTTAGATATGTTGAATAACGCCCTTACGCAATCTGGTTGGGACAAAGGTGTTGTCACTGT
>JBNKHS010000463.1:0-718 GCA_050290485.1 Promineifilaceae bacterium (SeqCode)
GTTGCTACGTCCTCAGCTGGACCTGTGTTCCATCCTGCTCAGCCGCAGTTTTAGCCAAGGCCACAGGCAGCTGGACAAGGATTTTCTACCCCACAGCATCAAGTGATTCAGCACCCCAACAACCTCCAGACTTCTACTATTGGGAATCAGAGTGTTCAGAGAACCCAAGCTACCCAAGACCCGCAACAAGCTGATCGTAGGTGCTATAACTGTGGTGAATAGGGACATTACGCCAATCGATGCCCCAATCCACGCACTCATGTCAATCATCCTGCTATAGCTACACATGTCCCCTACCCATGGAGCCAACTTTGTTCTTGTTGCTGCCAAGTAGAACTATGCCCGTGGGGGAGTCAATCATGTGGCTGTGGAAGAAGCGCAAGAAGCTCCTGATGTTGTCATTGGTATGTTTCTCATCAATGACACTTCTACAGTTGTGTCGTTTGATTCTAGAGCATCGCATTCTTTCGTATCCGCTGCATATGTTGAGAAGCATAATCTACCTATAGCCATGCTAAGGTGTCAAATGATAGTTAGTTCTCCGGGAGGAGATATGCCCGCAAGGCAGTTATGTTCGAAGGTGAATCTTAAAATAAGGGGGGTAGACTTTGTTGCCAACCTTATAGTCTTGAAATCGAAGGGCACTGACATCATTCTTGGGATGGATTGCTTGAGTAAGCATAAGGTACTTATCAACTATGCCAAGAAGTCTATCAAG
>JBNKHS010000464.1:0-716 GCA_050290485.1 Promineifilaceae bacterium (SeqCode)
CTGTCAGAATGCGTCATTTCTTTGTCGGGAATAGTTGAGGTTAGGCGAAAAAACGAACTAGTGGACTGCTCTCGCACGAGGCGTGTGCAAGTGTTGCTTGCCTATTTGGGGCGAAGCCAAACGGCCGTTTCCTTAAACGGGTGATCCTCATTTGCTCACCTGCATATGCTTCGCATAATGAGAGCAAATAAGGATCATTAAATCTTACACTGGTACAGCTACTTTGGTCTGGTTGAGATGTGTGGATACGGCCGTATCCATCATTGATCCCGCCCCCGCCGTCGCCCGACAAACACAGCGTGTGCTGACAAAAGAAGATTTGCTCAACAGAACGAATCTCTCGCCGCACATCCGCCTCATCACAACAGGGCAGCAGGCTGATTTTGCCAATTTTATCAGCCAGACGTTGGTCTTGGATGGTGTGGTAGAAACGGCCGTTTGGCAAAATACGTTGCGGTAGCTCCCGCGCGTAAACCGGAAACTGCCACAGCGTCCACCCAAAAAAGAACAGGAGGAGGCCAATCACAGCCAACACAATCATACGAAAACGTTTTATGTGCATACCATTCACGTAGTGCGTAGTGCGTAGTGCGTAAAATGTCATCGACTACGCACTACGCACTTTTTCAAATATTCCTCAAAGCATCTTAGCGCACAATCATCGGTAAGAAAACAACCTCACCGGCAATGCCGCATAACGGTTCACTTTGGGCAGA
>JBNKHS010000465.1:0-715 GCA_050290485.1 Promineifilaceae bacterium (SeqCode)
AGAAGGTCAGAAGAAGACTCTCGAACCAACACGATCACCGTGGAAGCCTCCAACCGACCTCTACAAATTGACCATCTTAGGTCTGGGTGCAATGGTCATGTATATCCCTTCATGGATATAGAATTAATTAGCTCATGGTTATCCAACTGCTTCCTGGTCTATAAAAGGCCCCTTACCCTTCAGGCGGGGGACACAAGAACATTTCCCCCTTCACTTAGCGAACTTCTCGAGCACTCTACTCACCTCCATTATAACTACTATTCATCTTCAATATCAAATGGCTGAACATAGGGCTATTACGTCCAAGGAGGGGACTGAACCAGGATAGATCATTCTATGCTTTGTAGTTCACAAGACCACCTCAGAACTAGAACGCGTGATCTTGACCACCCTATATCTTGCTGGTGCAAAAAACACCGATAGTTGGTGCACCAGCAAGGGGGATTTGCAGTGTGCTTTTCCTCTTGATCGTTTTGATGCTTTCATCATCTTCAATCGCTGTCGCAGCCGGCGGTGAGTGCCAAACGTGCGGTGGATTCTCCCTCGGCAAAACCATTCACCTTGGGAACTTTGAGTTCATCACCGACTACTTTGGCAGCCTGAGTCTTTCCCCCATGAAGGATGACGAAGGCGCCACTTTCATAGGCTCAACTCACGGTGGGGCAACTACCCCACGGCGGGCCATGATTGAGGGCTCCACCGAGGAGTTCCTCGT
>JBNKHS010000466.1:0-714 GCA_050290485.1 Promineifilaceae bacterium (SeqCode)
GTCCATTTTCGACAGGAATGTACGCAAGTGTCTTAGACACGCCGAGAGATGGAATGATCAGTTGGGCGGGCGGTGGAGGTGAAGGGGTTGGGGGGCTGAGGGGCTGGGGGGCTGGGATGGTTGGAGATTGGAGATTGGAGATTGGAGATTGAGTAGGGGAAGCAACTAGTGGTTCTTCGTTGATTATTGATTGTTGATTGTTGGCTGTTGGTTGTTCTAAGGTGGGGATTGGGGATTGGAGATTGGGGATTGGGGAAGCATGTTGGCTGTTAACTGTTAGCTGTTGATTGTTGATTGTTACGATGGGTTGCGCTTGTAAGGTTATGCGTTCATTAGCTACAGGGATAAGCAGGATGAGAAAACGGGCCAATACGACCAAGAAAGCAAGCGTGAAGATGGTTAATCCAGTAAAGAGGATAGCAAACCCTGTTTTTCTGCGTTTTACGGCCGTTTCATCCTTCATCATATCAACAGCATACCTTATTTCGACACCACCGGTAAGTAAGTGCCATACCCTGCCCAGAAATCATAATCATATCGTGTGGCCGGATCACCTAGCAGTGTAAAAGTATCGATCAAATCCAAATGAGCCGCGGCGTTACTGATCACATCGAGCTTGCCCGCCATCGCCGCACGACCGAGTTCTGGTGTGCCGTTGGTGATAATATTGTTGAGGAACCCTTCGGCCAAGGCATCATGCCCCGTGGCAACACC
>JBNKHS010000467.1:0-714 GCA_050290485.1 Promineifilaceae bacterium (SeqCode)
GATTTAGTCAACGCCGTCCTGCGCGGTGTGGACATTTTTGACTGCGTTGCCCCCACACGGCTGGCACGTCATGGCTCAGCCTACATTAAAGGCGGTCGGCTCAACCTGCGCAATGCGGAACATACCCGCGACCCGCACCCCATCGCCGCTGACTGCACTTGCTATACTTGCACCAACTTCAGTCGTGCCTATTTGCGACATTTGGTCAAAGCCAATGAAATATTGGCTCACATCCTGCTTTCTACCCACAATATCTATTTCCTGATTTCTCTCATGCAGCAAATGCGAGAGGCCATCCGTAAGGGAGAACTGCAACAATTCGCCTTTGATTTCTTGCGGTATTACCCACAAGTCTGATGCACAAAATTTTATAAAC
Source organism: Promineifilaceae bacterium (SeqCode) (assembly GCA_050290485.1). Taxonomy (GTDB): domain Bacteria; phylum Chloroflexota; class Anaerolineae; order Promineifilales; family Promineifilaceae; genus JBNKHS01. The sequence goes on from JBNKHS010000467.1 coordinate 377, forward strand.
GATTTGTAAAAGGTCTTTTTATGAGCATTATCGAAGCGATTATTTTGGGAATTATTCAAGGCGCCACTGAGTTTCTGCCGATTTCCAGTTCTGGACATTTGGTGCTGATACCGAAAATTTTAGGCATGCAGAATGCAGATTTGACAATGGTAGGCATTGTCCATTTAGGAACATTAGTCGCGGTACTTATTTATTTTTGGAAAGATATTTTGGCGATCGTTACGGCCGTATTACACAGCATCCAGAAGCGAGACCCGATGGAAACAACCGAATCTCGTCTGGGCTGGCTCATCGCCATTGGCTCTCTGCCCGTTGCCATCTCGGGCTTACTGCTAGAA
>JBNKHS010000468.1:0-711 GCA_050290485.1 Promineifilaceae bacterium (SeqCode)
CTTATGACGTGGCAAAATTGCAGCAACAAGTAGATGCAATTTTGTCCGCAGAAAGCATTATGCGCGAGAAGATACGGAAGAATAAGGTACGTGAGTTTGATTTACGGCCGTTAATCATTGACCTCAAAGCGCAGGAAGCGGAAAATGGAGCGGCGCAGTTGTGGATGCGGCTTTACTTACAGCCTTCAAGAACAGGACGCCCGGATGATGTGTTTAAGGCGTTGGGATTAGATCCGTTAGATGCGCGGATTCACCGTTTGCAGATCGTGCTGGAGGATGGGGGCTAGGGGCTGGGGATTGGCCGCTAGCGCGGCGAGATTGATGGCCTGCGGCCATGAGATTGGAGATTGATGGTCACGTGCTCAAGTCCATGAGTCAAAGATGACACAAATTTTGCAAGGCACCTTAGTTTATCTACTTCCTCCTCTGCGTCTCTGCGTCTCTGCGTTGGTCTTTTTGTTGCTGGTAGGGTGTACGGCCGTAGCCACACCACCGCCCACACCCATCATGCCCCGTACCACGCCAGCCATTGCTACCCCGACCCCATTTGAAATACTGCCGACGGATACGGCCGTTCCCCAACCATCCCTTGATCCGCCATCTAGCACACCTCAACCAACCCGCATTCCCGACACCGGTTGGGAAGCAATGCATCCCGGGTTTGAGCGCCGCATTGTGCATTTGTTTGACGAAGACGGCCGTACATTGGAG
>JBNKHS010000469.1:0-710 GCA_050290485.1 Promineifilaceae bacterium (SeqCode)
TAATGTCATTGACGATAGAAGATGCCTCAGTGGCAGGTCACCGACCCCTCCATGATGTTCTCTAGTATGAGATGTCACTCCATCAGGGATGGGCGGGTTCTGTGCTCTGGCCTCATCGCTCAAGCAGGTCGTTTGGCCAGACAAGTTCAAGCCTGGGCATATTGACAAGTACGATGACTCCAGCAATCCAGAAGAATTAATCCAGGTCTATTATACAGTCATCGAGGCTGCTGGAGGAGATGATCGGGTGAAGGCTAATTTTCTGCATACGGCGTTGACCGGAGCAGCTAGATCATGGCTCATCAACTTACCCAAAGCATCCATCCAATCCTGGGACCAGCTGTGCGCCATGTTTATTGGAAACTTTCAGGGCACGTACGAGCGTCCATCTACTGCTGAGACCCTCAAGACTATCAAGCAAAGACATGATGAGAGTCTCCGCGATTATGTTAAACGTTTCTGCAATGCCAGGAACGCTATCCCCCACATCCAGGATATTGAGATCATCAACGCCTTCCGTGACGGCGTCAGCGATATCAAAACTGTGGAGGAAATAGCTATGAAGAAACCGAAGATGGTGGCTGATCTGCTATCAGTGGCAGATGTTTGCATAGAGGCTTCTGAGGCACGGGCTCGACTTCTGGAGTCACGTGGCAAGGGGCCAGCAAGAAGGAAGGACGTTCGGGAAGTCAATACTACTGAATGGGGAG
>JBNKHS010000470.1:0-701 GCA_050290485.1 Promineifilaceae bacterium (SeqCode)
GAATGTAGTATGGATGAGTATGAAGGCGTGTCGTTAATCCAATCTTTGCCATGAAATCTGCACTCACCAAGTTGTTGCAACTTCCTCCATCAATGATGGTGCGTACACGGCAGTCCTTGACGATGAAGAAAATGTAGAATAAGTTGTGGCGTTGAAGCTTCTCCGAAGTGTCTACTTGAGCACTCAAAACCCGCTGCACCACATAGGTTTTGGTGTTGTACTCCTCTGTATGCTCACTCCCAAAGACCACGGCATCATCATCGTCAAGGTCACCTACATTGTTAGTTTGAAGTGTAAAATCATCTTCATCATCACTAGCACTTACATAACCTCCGTCATCTGTGGCAATGTAGGATTTCTTGCTGGGACAATCACGCTGGAAGTGGCCTACTCCATGACAACGGTGGCACTTAATATCGGAGGTGCGACCGGTGGATGTGGTTGATGATGAAGATGGTTTTGCTGCTGCACGAGGTGCTGGTGGTGTCGTCTCCGAAGCATGAGGTGTTGGTGGTGGTGTCATCGATGTAGAAGGTGCACGTGAAGTTGAAGGTGTCGTCGAAAAATGAGCTGTAGCAGGTGCACGTGAAGTTGAAGGTGTCATCGATGTGTGATGAGGCATGAATGAGCTCTTCAATCTTGTCGGTTGTCGGCCCTGCAATTCCTTCTCTGCCAACATAGCAAGCTGGAACAAACGATTA
>JBNKHS010000471.1:0-683 GCA_050290485.1 Promineifilaceae bacterium (SeqCode)
TGATGGTGTGCATGTGTACTTCCCAGTTCCCACTCAAAAAAATGGTTGGCCTTTGTAGTTAAGGGTGACCAAATGGTTGGGAAACCCCTCTCACCATTTTCGCTCATATAAGTTTTTATTCGGTCAGTAACGGAAACGGGAAAGTCAGAAATGACATATGATCGGTAAAATCCGGTCCATCAAAAACGGATAAATTTGAACAAAAATGTCTCGGTATCGATCGGCAAACGGTAATTTGAATCGGAAACATGACAATATAGAAAAATAACACCATCATAGTTATGAAATTATTGATACACAATTACTCACCACACATGTGAAGTCTTAACTACACAATACATAAGTTCATGGTCCATGATAAATATCTTCAATAATGCAACATAAATATTACAAACTAAAGATCATTAAATATATCATCGGGATCACTCACAATATCTTCTACTTCATTTGAGACATCAAATATAGCATCTAGAATCTCCAACTTATGTTTTGTTCTTTGAATTCAAATCTTATATGGTTTGGTTTTTATAAACAAAGTCATACTTATCATTTGTAAAGGAATACCAAATTCTTGAATGCAAGTGAGCCAATCTAAATTCATATTCTTGAAGGTAATGTGAAGGTTGAATTTTGGGAGATTGATGAGATTTTTGCCTGAATATTTGAACCCCTTCAAAATTCAA
>JBNKHS010000472.1:0-683 GCA_050290485.1 Promineifilaceae bacterium (SeqCode)
TTCTGGGTGAAATACCATTTCATGTTCCGCCACTAAACGTCCCCCAAGAGCAGGAGCAATTGCAGACCGAGGATTGGCAGACTTATGAAGCTGTGCGCTTATTTGTGGATCGCGCAACGGCCGTTTTGCCCCACTTTCAAGTCACCCCAGACAACATCACCCCCATCGTGCAAATTTGCCGCAGACTAGATGGTATTCCCCTCGCCATCGAATTAGCCGCCGCTCGGGTCAAAGTATTGACTACCAAACAAATTGCTGCCCGACTAGATGACCGCTTTCGTTTGTTAACCGGCGGCAGCCGCACCGCCCTACCCCGCCAACAAACCTTACGCGCCTTAATCGATTGGAGCTGGGAGTTGCTTTCGCCATCCGCCCAACAACTGCTGCAGCGACTTTCCGTGTTTGCCGGCGATATGCACCTGGAAGCAATAGAAGCAGTTGCCGCGGGTTCCGGTATTGATCTCTATGACATCCTCGATTTGCTCGATGAGTTGGTAAGCAAATCGATGGTGGTCACCACCAGAATCCAAGGTCAGGAAACGCGTTATCGGCTGCTGGAAACGATCCGCCAATATGCCCAAGAACAGTTGGCAAATTCGGGACAAACCAATCTTTTTTGTCAACGACACCTAGACTATTATCAAAAAGTAGGTGCAGAAGCTGAACAAGCTTTGGTTGGGCCC
>JBNKHS010000473.1:0-683 GCA_050290485.1 Promineifilaceae bacterium (SeqCode)
CACGGCATCACAGGTGGTGGGCCCGTATGAGAACCCTGTAACATGAAAGTTTGACTCGTTAATGAGTAAGAATTTGAATTCTGAATTGAAAAAGGAAGAGAATTATACCTGTGATCCATCGAAGCATGGGGTTGAGGGATCGTCGGGTGCGTTGGGACGTGGACCGTATGGGGAGAGGCATGTGGACTGCACAAATTACGTTAATCATTTGTTATCAAATTAAATTGGATAAATTGAGCATATACGAGACTATATGTTCGCCGGTTATAACCGATGACTATAGCTAATGACCATGATGTGCACATGTATGCAAAGTTTGGATATTCTACTTGTTATGAATTTGTGTAATTAAATACTCCAAAATTTGATTTATAGGAATTTTCTAGAAGGCAATAATGCACACATATGGATTTGATCAAGCTCATTGCAGAGATCTTCTAAAAAGGATTCCAAGGAAATTTATTTTTAAAATTTCGAAGTTTTATTTTATTTTCTACAAATTTTGGAACTTTAAAAGAATTCCTTGAAGTTATATTGAAAAAATGAAATAAAAAAAGAACTGACAAATAATAATGCCTGTACAATTTTCCTCAAAAAAATAATGCATGTACAATTCAATAACTGTCAAACCACACCAATCAAGCAACAATACCACAAGTATGCATTCTTCTACCACTGCCTAC
>JBNKHS010000474.1:0-682 GCA_050290485.1 Promineifilaceae bacterium (SeqCode)
ATGTACACTTCCTTAAGTGTACGGCCAGGAGATCCCCACATAGTCTTTTACAGCATTTCCCAATCTGCAAAACATCCACACTAAGGTTTCACCACTGCGGATTACACCATCCTACAGAAGCCCCCTCTTGTGCCAAGGCTAGGATTACTCCATCCATCACCTAAGGTCGAGATTACATCATCCTTTCCTTCTACCTCGAACATCCGTGAAATTGGGAAACAACATGCTACTTAACTAAGCCTACCCATATCAGCCCTGTGCTTTGCGCGGTTCATATGGTTACACGTTTCACGAATAGGTCCTTAGGATCACTAGCAGGCACTACCACAATCCACAACAGTACATAACAAGTACTCGTGCATTCCCACACCATCATCAAACATCCTCCTGCTAGGATCCCCTAGACTCACAAACTCTATAAACATATTAACCAGTTCCCATGGTTAAACCCATACTTGGCAAGCTAAGCATGACGTAAAAGATTCTAGTGTTCTACCCAAATCCCGGGTAACAAGGATAATACATGGAAAGATATGACACATAGGTATTCCCACAATTCCGACATAAATTACTAGCATGCAATCCTATAAATAGATACAGGAAATAGGTACAACATGTGTCAAGGACACTTGCCTCATTGCTTTGAAAAGAAAAGATCGTACTCTTAGTCTTGAAATCGTCA
>JBNKHS010000475.1:0-680 GCA_050290485.1 Promineifilaceae bacterium (SeqCode)
TTACCCGTAACTCCAATTTAGATGATTCTTGGGCCCACGCGTTCGTAGGAATGGGTAGATCATTTTGGTACTGCTTGTTTAGCAAATTGGAAATGTTTGATGTACTGTTTTATTTATGTACTACAATTTGTTGTTTTCGGTTGTTGTTAATCAGTCACGCCAACATTGGATAATCTTCAAGATCTTCAAGAGCAAGATTTTGAGCAGTTTGAGCAGCAAGGCAAGTGAACCCTTGATCAATAGCACCTATTCTTTCTTTCTCGCTATATTTACTATTTGTGCAATGCATGAAATAATGAAGTATAGGTTGTTTACTTTCTCGTATGTGTATCCTAGATGTTGGTTTGCATATGGGTAGAATAGCTTTGCTTAGCCCTGCAGTCATGAGTGGTGTACAAGTCTTCCATCCTTTGTGATATTGAGTATGGCTTGTGTATTTGTGAGAGTGTTGTTGTATTCCATCCGTCGAGATGCGAGTTGACCGTGTGAGGATCGATGTTGTGGTTTGAGCAATGGTTGGAGTGGTGGAGATGGTTAATACCGTCATGGCATGTGGTGCTCGAATCTGCTAAGTACCGAATCTTAGGAGTAGACACCCCAGGATAACATGTGCCACCACGTGTTCGGTTTAGAACGACTTGCCTACTAATTAGAAATGCTATAGGTTGTGTGTCTTGCTC
>JBNKHS010000476.1:0-681 GCA_050290485.1 Promineifilaceae bacterium (SeqCode)
TTCTGCAGGTACACTAACTCGCGTTAAAAACGATAGAAACGTGTGTTGAGAGCGTTTTTTGCCACCGTATGCGTGCAATCCGCAATAGCGGGTTGCTTTCTTTTGTTTTGGTGAGGACGGTTAGGTCGAGTTGCATTGCATCAAGTCATCTGAATAAGAAGCTTAATAACAAGTTAAAAGTTGTAATCTTGTCGTTGTCTGAAACCGAATCCGAATCGTTTACGATTCCGTTTTTTTGTGATCCGCTGAACTACACACGTGGCTGTGTTAAAACAGTTGTAACTGCTGCTGTAGTTACCAAAAAAGTGCATGTGAGTAGGCGTTGGAAAGCTGAGTCAGTGGCCTACGGAGTTTGCAAATAACTCTTGTTAAGTTTCGTGCATCTTCGGTTATTAAGACCTGATCGTTCGCCAGTCTGCACAGTCTGTCCAGAAAGTTTTCAGCACCTCATCCTGACTTCAAAATCCCATAGCTATCAAACCGTGCATCGGAATAGGCCATATGAGTAACCAGCGGAAAGCTGAGTTCATTATCGGTAACTTTGGTATTCGAAGTTTCTGGGGACATCATGGCGAAATTTTGTCAAAATCCTGATTTAGACCGAAATGTCGAGTCTGCCCAGAATTCTGATTCATTAAACCGGTCGAGTTTCTGACAGGCGTAACTCGCAAACCGGTAATT
>JBNKHS010000477.1:0-672 GCA_050290485.1 Promineifilaceae bacterium (SeqCode)
TATTCCTAGCATATTGCTAACGTCTTACAACTATTAAAAGGGTAATCAAGAATAATCGGGAAGGTTAATCAATATGTAACTACGGTACCATACAACTTCTACAAACTTAATTCACAATCATAAGGAACATAAAGCAAGATTCAAAATAAAAGACAAGGATCATTGGTTAATGCACCGGGGCTTGCCTTGATCCAAAGCTAAGTTAGTGAACTGTTTGACTTAAGCTTGCTCTGCTTGAACTTTCGGTTCCGGCTCCGTGTATACGTGGTCTAGCGGATAAATGAGCCAATATTAAAATGATGCAATGCATGAGATGCTTAAGTGCAAAAGATGCAAAACAGGAACAACATATTGCATTACTTATGCAAAGGAATTATTTTACCAATTACTTATAAGCTTTTCTATTTATTAACTATTTAACTAAGCACTAGAAAATTAATATTGTGATATTTATGAACCTAACAAGGGTTTATGGTTTTCTATAGGTTTTAGGTGGCAAAAAGGAAGCACTAAACTAAAAATGGATATTTTTTAAACATGAATAATTTATAATGATTTATTCTAAAATTTAGAAATTCAAACTTAAATGAATTTGATTTAACTAAAATCCTGGAAAAAACAAAGGGGTACTGTTCATTTGGGCCGAAAGTGGCCATAGGCTTTATTCACAAA
>JBNKHS010000478.1:0-667 GCA_050290485.1 Promineifilaceae bacterium (SeqCode)
TCCATTCAATATGCACGTATGTAGGGAGAACTAACTCTATATGTATGGATCCGAATACTTATTGAATATCTTTTGTAAAGCTTTAATCAAGGATTGTCATCAATCATCAAAAAGGGGGAGATTGAAAGTGCATCCAGTCCCCTAGTGGATTTTGGTGTATTGAATGACAACTTGATTAAAGGACTAATTTTGTGTGTTAAGTGAATAAATAGGTTCTAAATGAGAAATACAAAGTATTCATTGATACATCACTTGAAGTACAATTATGATGCAAATGGAGCTATGTGATCAATGTGTATAGTCAACCAATGAATGACTCCATATTGAAGAATCTATGTCAAGCCAAGCATGAAAAACAAATCAACAAGAAGAAAAAGAATACTACCTTAGTTCAACATTAGTGGCCTGCTCATAATCAAGAAAGAATTGATCAAGTGCTACTTCTAAGCAATGGATATCTATGGAAGCAACTTGATCATATGAAGAAGGTTTTCAAAGAATGAGCTTATGAAAGACATGAAGTGATAAGTGAGATAAGACAGTAGTTGAAAAAGGACAAGGGGCCACGATAAGCCATACATCGGAGAAGAGCAAGCGGAGGTCTTGGCGTCGAGGAACCATATGTGATGGAGAATGGCAAATGAATGTTTAATCTGAGGAATCAAGC
>JBNKHS010000479.1:0-659 GCA_050290485.1 Promineifilaceae bacterium (SeqCode)
GGGAGACTAAGAAGAAGAATGCATTAGCAACAAAGAGGTCCGCGCCATGACAAAGGCACTAACTAAGCTATTCATAAAGAATCAGCAGTCCACCGACACAACTCTTGAGCGGGTGGAACACTCCATGGCTGGAATCATTGATCACGTTGATGCTTTGGAGATTGGACTACCATGAACAGATCAAGACAAGCTTCCGAACGATACTTGTGAGGACGACCACGGCGAGGAGGAGAAGGTGGAGGACGAGGAGCCCTTCAACCCTCCACGTCCACCACCACGATGGCAGCACCGTGATGACCAGTAGGTGCACCAAGAGCTTCCACGCCCTCTATGTCGACCAAATTGGCAAGGTATGGGAGGCCACCCTCATTTGTGGCCCTAATCAATAGCACGCGTATGGTAATGATGATCCTTTTGCTAAAGTTAAGTTTAAGATTCCTCCCTTCTATGGTTTGTATGATGCTGAGGCTTATTTAGATCAGGAGATGACGGTTGATAACAAATTTAATTTGAATCTTGTTCCTGAACAACATCGTGTTAGACACGGCACTAGTGAGTTTAACGATTTTGCTATTATTTGGTGCAATGAATTGTCTAGCCTTCGCTTACAACCTGATACATGGGATTGGTTAAAAGTTGCTATGCGTGAGAGATTTGTG
>JBNKHS010000480.1:0-656 GCA_050290485.1 Promineifilaceae bacterium (SeqCode)
CTTGATGATATGCACACATGACCTATACGTCCTCACCAAAAGAAAAAAACGATCCGCTATTGTAAATCGTTCGGATACGGTGGCCAAGGCGCTCTCGACAAACGTTTCTATCGTTCTAACGGAGTTAGTGTACCTACAGAAAAATGGATCAAACATCCCCATCATGGGCTTTTCACTAACATCCCCATATAATGGGCTTTTCACTAACATCCCCCTAGTGGGCTTTTCACTAACAAGTTCCTACATGTAATCATAAACAACAAAATAATTCTCATAAACAGAAAAGAAGCATGCACAAGTCCTAATAGTTCTACTAAAACCACAAATAATAAAATAAGCCCATAAACAACAAAATAAGGTTAACACACCAAAAATCACTTCATACCTTCATTGATGCAATTCCAAAGAGGTATATGAATAAATATGTTAGCTTGCCACCTTAAGAGACTACTATAGTCCTTATATGGGCTAAGCGTTCCTCACCGACAACGTTGTTGCAATTTTTAGATGATTTAGTGTGTGTTTAACCCCAATCTTGCTCTAATACAAACTATGATAGACCCACCTCAAAAATGAGCGGTTTGTCTCCCAACATCATTGTGACAGAACCACCTCAAAAATGAGGGGTTTGTCTCCCAAGATCATATCGGGGGATT
>JBNKHS010000481.1:0-616 GCA_050290485.1 Promineifilaceae bacterium (SeqCode)
CTCTCTGTCTAGGCTCATAGCTCACCTGTAACACCCTGTGTCTCTAATCCATATGATTATGTTAATTACATGTTTAAGAGACCCTAAGTGTTGTTGAATTTCTAAATCTAGTGTTAAATTCGAAGTCTTTCAATTTCTGTAAAGTGTGGACCATTAAGCTCAGTCGTTGATTTTTCAGAATTAATCGGAACGGAATTAGACCACACTCACAAAATAGAAATTGTTTAGGATGACATGTTCTACAAGTGTGCAAATCTTCAAAAAATTCAGAGCTAGGTAAGTATTTGTTTCGAGGGTCCAAACAGGGCTAAGTAACTCAGTTTCAGGTTTCTGCTTAAGCAAGTAGCTATTTTTGAAATGTCATATCTTCTCAAATCATGAGAATTATATTGTGCATGCCAACCAGATTATAGTGCAAGAAATGTAGAGCACAATGGAACACTCCTTGTCCAAGTTTGAGCCCAGGTGAAATTACGGCCGTATTTCCAATTTTCCTATGTGTTTAGTTCCAGGCTGATTTCAGGCATTTGCTTAGCAGATGACACATTTGAAAATTCAATATCTTCTTCATTTGTGAGATATTGTGTGTGCATGTCAGCTTGATGTTAGTGCAAAC
>JBNKHS010000482.1:0-650 GCA_050290485.1 Promineifilaceae bacterium (SeqCode)
CTGATTGTGGATCAAAACATTCAGTTGGATTTGCCGGTGACGAAAACAATTGCTGAGCAAACGGCCGTTTTCCATAATGAACTAGCCCTGTTGCGCCAAATCGCGCCCTTATTGGTGCTCCTCTTTTTGCTCACCTTTGCCCTCATGCTGCGTATGACCGAATGGACGTTAAGTCTGCCCGGATATTTAATCATTGGGCTAACAACCGCTTGGTTTTATCCACTCTTTACATTTTTGAGTTATGAAATTGGTTTATGGCGTGCAGGCATCATCGCTGTAGGGATTGTTCTTGCCCTCCTCCTTCTATTTCTACGCTTGATGCTCAAAACATGGCGCGTTGCTTTGATTCTCGTGTGGCCTTTTTCGATCTGTGTGGGGGCATTGTCATTGGGGATGTTTTCCAGCTATGCAAATGTGTGGCTGGCGCTGGGGGGCACGCTGTTGGGCGGAACTTTGCTGGTAGCGTATGCGAAACGGCCGTTTACACTTACCCCTTCCGCCACAACAGCAAACCAAACAGAGAGTGAAGAAGAACAATCTGAAACACCACCGATTTACTGTCCAAAATGCGGCCGTTTACAACATGAAGATTACGACTACTGTCCTAGCTGCAGCTTTGATAACGAGCAGCTCCAACGCTGTCAACATTG
>JBNKHS010000483.1:0-646 GCA_050290485.1 Promineifilaceae bacterium (SeqCode)
CTACCCACCTTTAGAAAGGTTACAAAGTTCTGAAGAATTCGGTATTCAAAATTTCCCCAGGATCCGTTTGGAAGTGGGCTTAAAGTCCAAATTTGTCCAAACAGTTCGATCTGTCTAGAACTCACCCCTTCCCCAGCTTTCAGTGACCATAACTCCTGAACAGTCGGTCGGATGAGGGTGTATTTATGCTTTCTGGAAAGGTCTCAAAATTGTCCATCACTTTTGTGTTGTGCACTTTTCCGGATTCTGTACCCATCGCAGTCAGCAGGGCTTTGCGACATTGTTGTCAGCTGAAAACAGAATCTGAGTTAACGTTTTGTTGTCGCCATGGTTTATTTTGGAGTTTTGGTTCGTTGTCTCTATTCGATGGATGAAATATTGATTTGTTTCTCCCTTGTTTTCGACAGATGGATGACTACCCCTACGCCACCCTTGGAGCCGACGGATGGTTCCATTGTGACGGGTTGCACCGCCCAGGTTTCCCACCCTGCTCCGGGACGTGTTGCACCACTTCAGCTACATGGGGTTTCCCGCGTACCGTGGCCGCCCATACCGTCAGTTCGGGCTGGGGCGCTGCAAGGTCCATGTGGACGTTCCGGCTCACCCCACCGACCCGACCATGGCGGCTTGGTTTACCACAGAGATC
>JBNKHS010000484.1:0-646 GCA_050290485.1 Promineifilaceae bacterium (SeqCode)
ACAAGCTAGCTTAGGCAAAATCGGTGTAAACCCAGATGGGAGCTTGAACAATGCATCGATCACCACCTTACTCGCCAACCAGCCCATCAGCAGCGCAACATGGGGCAATGTCGCCGTACCCCAAAAAGTGTATCTCCCATTTATCGTTCGCTAAAAATCTATCAGGTAATTGACACCCATTGTAGGGGCGGATTGGCAATCCGCCCTTCCCAATTACCCCACTTTTATTATGTTTTTCCCATCTCGGTTATCAAGGAGCACACAAATCGGGGAAGAGCCACATAACTTCTGGATCTGGCAAAATCGCACACAACTCTGGCGACAATCTCTCAAATTGGTTATCCCCTACGGCAAGATAAGTCAAATTTGTGAGTTGTCCAATCTCTAATGGCAAACTTTCCAAATTGTTACGCCAAAAACTAAGCCAGGTTAGGTTTGTCATCTCCCCAATTTCTGGGGGCACATCATTTAGCCAATTGTAAGATAAATCGAGTCTGGTCAAGGTTTGCATTTCGCTTATTTCTGGGGGAACGGCCGTTAAATCATTTTCACTTAAATCAAGTTCAATCAGGTACTTCAGATCAAGAATTTCAAGAGGGAGCTGTTGCAAACCAGCAGGGAATTCCAGCAAGGTAACGTGTCGATC
>JBNKHS010000485.1:0-643 GCA_050290485.1 Promineifilaceae bacterium (SeqCode)
GGGACACACTTATTGATAGCGTGTATGATACTGCTCAACATTTTGGATCCCAATATGACTTCTCTGTAGTGAATGATCAAGACCATAAGGGTAGTCCCGGCGCCCAGCATTAGGCCCTGATGTAACAATGTTTTTGCGTTCTAAAAATAATTTTTGTTAATCTATAAATTTGTACTGAACGAACTCTGTTGATGTTGATTACCTGAATTATACTGGATATATATATATAGAATCCCCTTGCTTTTCATACGCCGATGATTACAGTGTATGAAAAGTATGATGATGTTTTGATCAGGAGCCCATTGCTTTTTATACGTGGCGTTGCGCGTGTAAAAAGTATAAGAGATAAAATAAGACGTGAATCGGGAGCCCCTTGCTTTTTGTATGCGGTGCTACGCATATAAAAAGACTAAGTTTTTACTCTTTGGACTATTGAGTCCCTTCGATCTGTGTTACTGAGTTAGACGTCCCCAACTCAGAGAGAGATCGACTAAGTGTTTAATGATTTGAAAAGATCGCTGAAGTCGGATGAACCCATCTCATCATCTTGGATTGCTAGGCTGAGCCAGAGTATATATCTGTAGCAATATTGTAGATTTCTTGAAGTCATCTAGAACTGATCCGGTGATCAGACTCGTCTTGA
>JBNKHS010000486.1:0-640 GCA_050290485.1 Promineifilaceae bacterium (SeqCode)
CCGTGCATGGCTTGCAGGGCGGCATAGCCATCGGTAATGTCTTCCGTGTAAGCCAGTTCAACCCCCAGTTTTTCAAGGAAGGATGTATTACTGTTGGGTCTGACGAGCGCCCGAATTTTATGACCTTTCTGGATGAGTGCAGGGACGAGATTATGACCAAGAAAACCTGTGGCGCCGGTTAAAAGTAGCATGACGGTTCCAATTTTGGCTAACAAAGAAACCCTTGGTGTTTGTTTGTCAACGCACAGCACAAGGGTTTGCATGAAGGTGCTTTCCGAACCACCATTTTGGTGGTAAATGAGCACCCCAGGAGGGACTCGAACCCCCAACCTACGGATTAGAAGTCCGGCGCTCTATCCTTTGAGCTACTGGGGCAAATGTGACCCTTTATAATGGGGCACTCAGGAATTCTAAACGGCAACGAGTGGTGCGTCAACTTTGTCTGGCGTGGGTTAATATTTTTGGGACATATTCCTCAGTGAAACGGCCGTTTTCCAGCAGTTCCAAAAAAGCATCCAAATCCGGAAAGATTTCATGCGAGGAAAAACGGATGGCCCAATGATGGATCATCGGAGAAATGGTGATGACGTAGACGTTGTTTTCAAATGCCTGCCACATCTCCATGGCTGAACCCATACTT
>JBNKHS010000487.1:0-608 GCA_050290485.1 Promineifilaceae bacterium (SeqCode)
GAGTCATGAGCTTCTCTGAGAATCGACTCCTTGATAGGCTTCTGGTTAGGAACACATATTCGTTTGCCTAACCATAAGGTACCTTGGCTATCCTCTGAGAAGTCACTAGTCTTGTTATTCCAGATCAGCTGCCGTATCTCCCTCAACTTGGCATCTTCCAATTGCCCTTCTCGGATTTCTGCTTCTAGAGTCGGCTTAACTTCCATTGCTACTCTTGTCTCGTTCACCATCCCTAGATTGAGATATTTGATTTCTCTTCGCAACTCTGATGGCATTCTCCGGGCAAAAGTTGCGTTACAATACTTCTTGCGACTTAGCGCATCAGCTACCACATTTGCTTTTCCGGGATGATTGTTGATCCCAAGATCATAATCCTTGATCAATTCTAACCAACGACGTTGTCTCAAGTTTAGGTCGTTCTGAGTAAATATGTACTTGAGACTCTTGTGATCACTGTATATCTCACATCGATGATCGATGAGGTAATGTCTCCATATCTTGAGAGCGTGTACCACTGCGGCTAGCTCGAGGTCATGAGTAGGGTAATTCTCTTCATGCTTCCTCAGCTGGCGAGATGCATAACACACTACTTGTCCTTCTTGCATCAA
>JBNKHS010000488.1:0-637 GCA_050290485.1 Promineifilaceae bacterium (SeqCode)
CTTGCCCCACAAATAACTCGGCGACAAAGTTACCCACATGGGCGACATCGACGTCGCCAGGTTCGATATCTGTAGCCGCCAAAGCACCTGCGACGCCTTCGCGCATCATGTCGAAAAGGGTTTCTTCGCTGCGCGTCCAATTTTTGGCAAAATCGGTTTGGTAACCACCTAAAATGTAAACTCGTTTTGTGTTCATCATCTTTTAGAGAGACCTCATAGAATGGAGCTCAACACCATGTATGAAAATGTTGAAGACGCGCCAGCGGCAGCGTCTCTACAAATGTTTAGAGTAACTTTAAGTTAAACGCTCGCCGGGAACCCAACAGGCGTGAAAGCCGTAAGGAATTCGCTGGGGAATAATGACGCGGGCGACGGGACCCTCGGTGATATTTTGTGCATCAAGAATGAGCAGTTCAGAGCGATCTTCACGCTCATCGTAGATGAAGCTGAGTAGATAGCCATCATCTTCGGCTGTGGAATTTGGGCGAGCGGCAAAGGGGGCTTCACTCCCATAACGGCCGTTTCCAAATATAAACCGCTCCGAGCTATCTTTTTCCGTGTCATACTTAACGATGCCATCAAACAGAAGTGTCTTATCGTTGGTCAGACTTACATTGTAAGCGTAACGTGATTTCTG
>JBNKHS010000489.1:0-637 GCA_050290485.1 Promineifilaceae bacterium (SeqCode)
ACCCCGCCCTTGTCGCTATGCGCAATCATATTCGGGGTGAATTGGCGCGGATGCCTTAATTTTTGGAGTTTACAAGATTTTAGGAAGTTGAATATTGCGTATTTCGTATTGTGTAAATGTTCTCTAATTACGCAATACGAAATACGTTATACGCAAAGCCAATTTGCGGATAACATTCATAAGCAATTTACGTTATAATTTCGTCGCTATGCCAATTTTTCACGATCCATTTTTAGACAACGACAACAACTGGGAACAACGAGATGATCAGATCGCCTTGTTACGCATCGCGATTGGTGATTACGCTTATATTTTTGAACACAGACGCCCCGATGATGCTTGGACAACCTGGCAACCGCTCATTATTGAAGAGGATGTTGAGTACAAAATTCATGCAGTTATCGAGCATACTTCTGGTACTGGCGAAGGGTATGGTCTCATTTGGCGCTGCGAAGATGAAGCCAACTGTTACAGTTTTGAGATTGGGCCAAACGGCCGTTTTCGGATTCGCAAATGTGTAAGTGGGAGTTGGCACAGTTTAGGTGCGTGGGAAACAAGTGATGTCATTCGGCACGACGATCGAGAACTCAATGAACTCCTCATCGTCCAATTAAAAGATAAAGCCAAATTTTACATC
>JBNKHS010000490.1:0-634 GCA_050290485.1 Promineifilaceae bacterium (SeqCode)
CTTGGGGGGCACTGCAGGGGCGCTGCTAGGGGCAGCGTGGTTGGGTACGGCCTGTGCGTGCTGCTTGCTATTCGTGAGTTGCTGGACGTGAGGAAGGAGAAGAAGAGAAGGAAGAAAGAGAGAAGAAAAAGAAAAGGAAGAAAAAGAAAAGAAAAGAAAAAAAGAAAAGAAAAAAATATGGAAAATTTTCTAAACTTGAAAATTTCTGAAAAATAAAAGATAATTTATGAAGTTGGTAAAAAAATATTTTTACAAAAAAAAAGTTATATGTCTAATTATAAATAAATAAATAGGGGCTTATCTTTAATTAAATTAAAACAAATAGACTAAGATGTAAAATATAGAAAATTCATGGAATGAAAAGAATTATTATTTTTGTACCAAAGACTCGGTCAAAAATAATTAAATAAAGGGTCAGAAACTATTTTGTAAAAAAGGAGTTTCCGAAAAGATTCTAGAATTATTTTCCTTGAAGAAAAGATTAGGTTTAAAAGGAATCATATAAAAAGATAGGGGCAAAGCTGTGGTGCGACTGGGCCGGCGCATTGGGAAAAATGGGTCGCGGCACTGGGTCGGTGCGGGAATGTGAGACGAGATGAAAAATAATAAATATATATTTTTATATATATATAGA
>JBNKHS010000491.1:0-633 GCA_050290485.1 Promineifilaceae bacterium (SeqCode)
AAGAGTAAAAGATGTAATCTTCGCTATTCGAACCCGTGGGAAGACCTCCAATCTGTTTGCTATTCTGATTTTCAGCGACCCGCCGAAGTCCGCATGTGAGGTATGCTTAAACGGCCGTAACCGTTGCTGTGGTTATAAAAAATGTGTGTTTGAGTAGGGGTCAGAAAGCTGAGTTTGTTAACTCCAGAATTTGTATTCTGACCACAGCATGTTTCACCCATCTTGTGGCCCAAAAACCTGACCAAGCAACTGAATCATAACTTCAAAAATCCGTAGCGACTAAATCGTATGTCAAAACAGGTTGTATGAGTAACCAGCAGAAAGCTGAGTTCGTTGATGACTTCTTTCTTATACAAAGTTTCTACAGACGTCATTGCGAAATTTTGCCAAAAACCTGAATTGTGCTGAAAGGTCAGATCTGCCCAGAATATTTTTCAATTTCAGCAATCCGGTCAAGTTCCAACAATCGTGACATGGAAACCGCTGACCGTTTGGAGTCATAAAATGAACCATCGGAAAGCTGAGAGAGTTGTCTTCCGCAACGGTATTCGGGACTTCCGGAGTTTCAGCCAATCCGAGACAGGAAATTGAGGATCCGTTATGCCACTATTCTGTTTGGATGCAGAATTCAGC
>JBNKHS010000492.1:0-632 GCA_050290485.1 Promineifilaceae bacterium (SeqCode)
TGTGCGTACGGCCGCACCCTTGCCTTGATTTTTCTCATGTTTGAAAACCCGAATGCTTTCATCTAAAGCCTCAATTTGGGGGTAAAGTGCGATTGTACCGTCGGTAGAACCATCGTCGACAATAACGATTTCGTTGGCCATTCCAATAGCTAATACGGCTTTGACAGCCGGTTCAAGTGTTTCAATTTCGTTGTAAACAGGAATAATGACAGATAATTTCACAAATAACCTCGTTTTTTCAAATATAAAGGGGAATTGTATAACACGCCTTAAGCAACCGTCCACCTTACCTTCTATTCATTTATGTACGGTTTCTCGATGGATTGGCTATAATTGGGGGCTGACATTACAAAATTTTAATATTTGGAATGGATATGTTGCAACATATAGAAAATTTTATTTTAGACATGGATGGCGTTCTGTGGCATGGCGATACGGTAATGCCTGGTTTTGTGGAGTTGTTTGCCACGCTGCGGGCTACCAATCGCAAGTTTGTGCTGGCAACAAATAATGCTTCTAAGACGCCTGCGCAGTACGTCAAGCGCTTTGCCAATTTTGGTGTGGAAATTGACGAGAGCCAGGTGCTGACTTCTTCAGAGGTGACGGGGCGGTATTTGGCGGAGAAGTATGAT
>JBNKHS010000493.1:0-632 GCA_050290485.1 Promineifilaceae bacterium (SeqCode)
GGATTATGAGACTGGAATGTCCATGAAAACCGCGTGAAGGGGGTGCAAAAATTTAGAAACAGCTATTTTTGACCGCACGTGGATTTATTATAGCAAATTTTAGATTCGGTTTGGGGAGTAGGGGATGAGGTGGTGGGGAGTAGCGGGGATGGTGTAGAATTTGATGCGTGATGCGTGATGCGTGATGCGTGAGATGTGATAGTTGTTACGCACTACGTAATAAAAAATGGAGAAGTGAAGATGAAACTCAACATTTCAATTGGACAGATGGATGTGCAACTGGGTGCACCACAGGCAAACTTGGCAGTGGTGACGCAAATGACAGCGGAAGCAGCACGACGTGGCTCGGATGTTGTCGTGTTCCCTGAGCTGTGGTCGACGGGGTACGATTTGGAGAATGGAGTGGATTATGCGACGGGGACTGATACGGGGATTTTTGCGCAGGTGGCGAGTTTAGCGAGGACGCATGAGATTGCAATTTTGGGTTCTTGTTTGTCGGATTTGGGAGAGGGGCGCATTGGCAATACGGCCGTTTTCTTTGACAAAAATGGGGTGGCACAAGGCACATACAGCAAAACGCATCTCTTTCGTTTGATGGACGAGGATCAATATCTAGCGGCAGGTGATGAACG
>JBNKHS010000494.1:0-631 GCA_050290485.1 Promineifilaceae bacterium (SeqCode)
ATCCGGTAAATAAAAATCAGACAGAAAATCACCACGATACAGTTCGATGGCTTCGTCAGAATTGCCGTTAATCACTCTGGAAAATGCATGCACATCAGCGAAGTAATCAGCATCTGGATTGATGTAGATGGTTTGGCGGTCGGAGATGAGTAAGGGAACAGGTTCCCCATTTTTGCCTTGCACTTCTGGAATGACTTTGCGTAAGCGATATGCCGTTTGGCGCAGATTGGCCTGGGCTGAGGTCTGGGTCATGCCTGGCCAGAGCAATGCCATGAGTTGTTCGCGGGAAGATGCTTGCACTGAGCTGGGTCGAAACGGCCGTTCTGTCTCGCAGACTAAATAGGCAAGCAATGCTTGCACACTTTTGGTGCGAAATTGGGTAATTGGTTCGTCATTTAATGTGGCTTGAAACGAGCCTAGCAAGGAAATGGACAAGTTGTTCATGTTGCTGGTCATTTTAGCATATTTGAAATGGTTATGATTTGTTATGGTAAACGGCCGTTTTGGTGATGCTTTGGTTATGGTCGCTTGGCATACTGGCTACAACTCGAGTTAACAACAATAACAAGTTCACAAATACACATAAAGGAGATTTAGATCATGATTCAATCAATCAATCAAACCCGTTTGC
>JBNKHS010000495.1:0-627 GCA_050290485.1 Promineifilaceae bacterium (SeqCode)
AGCGCTCTCCGATCACCTACATCGACAACGTACAATGCCCCATGCTCGTTGTGCAAGGCAAAAACGACCCCCGCGTCATCGAGCAAGAATCGCGCGAACTCGTCGAAGATTTGCGCAGCAAAGGCCGCGAAGTGGAATACCTCATGTTTGAAGACGAAGGACACGACGTCCTCAAATACGAAAATCGGGTCACCGTCTACAACAGCATGACCAACTTCTTCCGCGACAAATTGATGTCGTAAAATAGAACGCAGATTGCAACCTGCGGTTGCTCGCAGATAAACCTGATGAACCTGATCTTTTTTAATCAGGAAAATCAGGTTCATCCGTGTTATCTGCGTTCTATTATTTAAACAAGGATTTCCTATGAGTGAAATTTTTACAAACTTACAGCTAGCGATGGGTGGGGAGGCTGTTGATAAGGTGCAATCGATTACGGCCGTTGCTGATTGCAACGGGCCAAACGGAGCGTACACAACAAACCTGCAATCCACGCGAGACGGCAAGCTCTTTTTTGAACAGTTGCGCGATGGAGAACGGCCGTTTCAAGCATGGATCATCGGCAAAGAAGGGTTTGGTACCGGTCAATCAGGCGACAAAGTGACCCTCGGCAGCCACCACGTCGCC
>JBNKHS010000496.1:0-627 GCA_050290485.1 Promineifilaceae bacterium (SeqCode)
GGTATTTTGCATGATTTTCAGGATGCTGCATCTTATATTCGCGTCGACAAAGTTTTTGAGCCGCAAGCTGCACATGAAGCTGTGTATGAACGCAATTTTACAGTTTATAAGGCATTGTATAAGCAGAACAAGACTCTGTTCCGGAAATTGAACAAAAAGGTTGTGACTTAGATTGTGAATGCATTGTTACATTAAAAGCTTTAACAATCTAAACGAGGCCTGAGCTTGCCGAAGGCTGGCTTGAACACCAAATGATGTCACTTTGGCTTCGGCAAGCTCAGCCACCGCTTGTTTTAGAAATATAGATTTCTTTTATGACAATGTACAAGATTGGATTTGGGATGAGCTTGTTCTTTTTGTAAATTAGGAGGGTATCATTGATAATTCGGGCTAAGTTTACGCTTTCTGGCAAAGGCAAAGAGGAAAAACTACTATGGATGAGATGCAGTCATTGGTGCAATTGTATTCATTAAGAGGTAAAACGGCCGTAATTACAGGTGCAGCGGCAGGTATGGGCTTAGCCACAGCACGCCGCTTTGCTGAAGCGGGGGCTAATTTGCTCTTGTTAGATGTAAATGGGGAATTGTTACAAACATGTCCAGAGAAGATTCGTTTGCGGCATGGTTG
>JBNKHS010000497.1:0-627 GCA_050290485.1 Promineifilaceae bacterium (SeqCode)
ATGCCTTTTTTCTTCAATTGTCAATGTGTAGCTAGCTGAGGGTAGGAAATGCTTCCCATTAGGTCTTAAGATAGGGTGAAGCTCTAGTCTCAACTCAAACTATACTAGGTATGTGGGTGATTTCAGTTCATCTTTTGTCTTCCTCACCATTTCAAGCAATGTTCCAAGGATGTTGTCAAATATGTTCTTCGTTACATGCATCAAATCAATGATGTGGCAAATTTCAAGATCCTTCCAGTATGGAAGGTACTTGAAAAAAATTGATTGCTTCTTGAAAGGCATGTCAGTCGAAGTTGGAGTTTTCTTTCTCTTTTGTCCCTTTACTGTTCCATTCTCAAATACAACTTCAATGTTCTTCACCATTTCAAATACAAGTTTTCCAGTATACTGTTTCGGGGCACTATCTTTTTCGATGGTGTTGTCCAAATGCATTTTCATCTTGCGGTACTTATGTTTTCTCGCCAAGAACCGCCGGTGTCGCATGTACACCAATTTTTTAGAAGATGGAAGGTACATTGATGCAGTTTCATCTACACAAACAAGACATGTGTCACTCTTCCCTTTAGTCTGCCTGATACTGTAAAGCCCCCGGGAGCATCATGGATGCAAACGAATATGATTGCATAC
>JBNKHS010000498.1:0-625 GCA_050290485.1 Promineifilaceae bacterium (SeqCode)
TGCTTGTGATTTAACGGCCGTTTACGCCATGCTTTGTATTCATCCTGCCAGATAGTGAGCAACCGGGTCACCGTGGTGGGTGAAAAGCCAGCGATGGTTTCTTCCCCAAGCAAAGCACTTAAAGCTTCCTGAAAATCGCCTGTGGAAAGACCGCACAAATAGAGAACCGGCAGCGCTTCCTCCAAACGAGGTGTTTTACGCATATAGGGCGGCAGGATGTTGCCCGTGAACTTCCGTCCCTCCCGTTTGTCTTGAACGCGGGGTGCTTTTATTTTGATTTGTCCGGCACCACTGTATACGACAAGTGAAAATGCAGAAAATGGCCGTTGAAAATGTCACAACTTGTCTGTATTGATAAAATATCGGCCGTTTAGTACATCACAAAACGATCATCGAAAATGTCACAACCATAAACAAAAAAATATCCTTGGCTTAACCATTCCCCAAATTTAGTCGGGATGGGAGCCTCGCTTTTGCTACTTTTGGCGAGTCAAAAGTAGATAACCGCTTACGCATTATCCTCACCTTGCTGGTTTTGCCGTTGACGAAAACGGTAAGAATCGCCAACAAACTCAACAATATGCGCCTTGTGAGTTAAGCGGTCGAGCAAAGCAACCGTCAGTCG
>JBNKHS010000499.1:0-622 GCA_050290485.1 Promineifilaceae bacterium (SeqCode)
AACCGTATGCAGAAGGCATGGGCGACCGCTATGATTTACATTTGACGGAAGCGCAAATTGCCCTCATCGAAAACGGCCGTAAAGCGTGCAAAAAGTTGATTGTGGTCTTGCTCTCGGGACGGCCGTTAATCATCACCGACCACATCGCGAATTGGGACGCCTTTGTTGCTGGTTGGCTGCCCGGGACAGAAGGCAACGGCATTTCCGATCTACTCTTCGGAGACGTACCCTTCACCGGCAAACTATCCTTCACGTGGCCGCGCTCCATGTCTCAAATCCCACTAAACACCAATGAGGAAAATCCACTGTTCCCCTTTGATTTTGGATTAAACACTTCGTGACGAGGCCTGAGCTTGTCGAAGGCTGGCCTGGACTGAACAAAGGCCACTTTGGCTTCGACAAGCTCAGCCATCGCTAGATTCGGAAAAGATAAATAGCAATGACTTAAGTAGGGGCAGACCCGTGTGTCTGCCCTCTCTGGGCGAACACATGGGTTCGCCCCTACAAACGGTTTATTTTTGAGGAAAAGAAAATGCGCTACGGACAATTCGATGACGACAACAGAGAGTACGTCATCACCCAACCAGACACCCCACTCCCCTGGATCAACTATCTTGGCAGT
>JBNKHS010000500.1:0-620 GCA_050290485.1 Promineifilaceae bacterium (SeqCode)
GAGCCTGGGTTGCAGTTGGTGACGCTGCTGCTCAACAATTTCCCCACCTGCACGCAGACCACGGCCGAAATGATCTGGGGTGTGCTCAACGATGCGGTGGAAGTGCCGCGTTGTTTGCCGCAGGAGGTAGACCGGCTGGCGTTTGCGCAAAATATGCATACGGCCGTTATCCGAGCGATTGATCAAAATCCACAACAGATCGCCCAGGCAGGACGGTATGAAGTCAACTTGCTCACCGATGCCAATAATCAGGTGACACCGGAACAGGCGGCGCAGTTACAGCGTACCTACCAGTTCTACCAGACAGCCAAAAATCTGGGCTGGATGGCGTGGTTGATTCCGTTGGGCTGCCTGTTGTTCATCTTACTGCTGACGGCACGTTCCTTGCGCACGTTTGCTTTGTGGCTGGGCTGGCCGTTGGCGTTGGCGGGTTTGTTTGGCATTGGGCTGGTGCTGCTGCTGCCGTTTTTGCTGACGCCTGTGGCGGAAACGGCCGTAACTTCTCCCCAAATTCAAGCATGGACATTGCCCTTAGACGATCTCATTCGTGGCACCATCCAGTCAGCCGCAGAGATTTGGTTGACACGCGTCTTTTGGCAAGCAGGTATCATGATGATGCT
>JBNKHS010000501.1:0-620 GCA_050290485.1 Promineifilaceae bacterium (SeqCode)
TGCTGTGGGAACGTTCTTTTGCGCAGCTCTTCCCCAACGAGGTGCAATTGCTCACATTGAACGGACAACCCTACTTTGTCACACGCAAAACAACAGGTGTCACCACAATTTTAGATATTTATGCGCTGGACATGGAAACGGCCGTTTTGACGCACATCTTCACTGGCGGTACCCGCACCACCTTCTCCAGAAACAATTGGATCACACCCGTTGACGATGGATTTATGTTAAGTATGAATGACAGCTTAATTCACTTAATGATTGAATAAAATCCTTTAGTTTGATGCGTGAAACGTGATACGTGAACCGTGAAATTTCACGCATCACGCGTCACGCATCCCTTTAAATCTCCAATCTCGTCACCGTAGGTGACAAATCTCTAATCTCTTTCTTGGTAAGAACTATGCTAAAAATCAACAACATTGAGGTTGTTTATAGTGATGTCATCTTAGTCTTGCGTGGTATTTCGTTGGAAGTTGGCAAGGGACAAATAGTGTCACTGTTAGGGGCAAATGGAGCTGGTAAGTCAACCACGTTGAAGGCAATATCTGGTTTGCTTTTACGTGAAAATGGTGCTGTCACTCGCGGAAATATTGAGTTTGATGGTGTGCGTTTAGACA
>JBNKHS010000502.1:0-616 GCA_050290485.1 Promineifilaceae bacterium (SeqCode)
GGTTGTGACGAAGTATGATTCGTTGTTTATTGAATGACCCTGGGTACATATTTATAGTCCGGGGACTTTCTATCTTTAAGACTCTTCACCCTAATTTAACTCAACTGTACCCGGGTTAGACTCTAAGTCCCGAATCTAACTTTCCTTATTAAATCGTAACTAACTAAATTGGACTCGAATTACTATAAAGATACATGGCCTAATCTGGCCCAAAAATACCCGCGCAGGGGCCGATTCAGTGCTCAATCGTGATTGTCTTCAAAGCCCATCTTGATCGCGGCCCGCTTCTTAGCCCAAATTGACCAAGTCAATTTCTGGCGATAACAACGCCCCAACTTCCAGACCTCTCACTCTGCACAGCCACCACCAAAAAGAAACAGGAATGCACATAATTCTGGTGTTGTGGGACCATGCTATAGTTGCGGTCAGAATGGGCACTACGCTAATAGGTGTCCAAGGAAGCAGGCAAATCATACTCTAGCCCCAGGCACCAATCAGAATGTCAACTGCAATGCCAACAACAGTGCATCTACTCCGACAAGGCAGAATCAAGCTCATGCTCATGTGAATCATGTGGCAGTAGAAGATGCTCAAGCAGCTTCGGACGTTATCATTA
>JBNKHS010000503.1:0-615 GCA_050290485.1 Promineifilaceae bacterium (SeqCode)
TGTAAGTCAATACAAGAGAAGTTATGTAACAACCTGTGTTACGGCTAACCTAATTACCGTAATTAAGGGCCTAATCATGCATCAAATGCCTTAGTAATCAAGTTTTAATCCAATCAAAGAATTTTCAATTTAATTTGAAAATAAACCTTCGGATGGAAGCCAATAAATTTCTAGTATGAACTTCAAACTCTTCCCCATGAATTGGGTTGGATACTAGGTGTAAACAGTAGCCCTTACTCTAAGTTTCATTCAAATTCAAAGTTCCAAGAAGATATTATATTAAATTCTATTGAATTCTAACCCTAGAGAATTCCCTGAATTTTCATTCAAAATCCCTTCAAAATCTAATGAACCTTCTATGGAGAAAGTTGTTCATCTTTTCGAGATCTTCAAAACAATATTTTATTTTAATTTTCTGAGTAAGCAAAAGTAATTTTTGATCGATCAAAGTTTGGAATTATTTGAATCATTTTGAACCGTTGAATTTAAATTGGTTTTGAATCAGATTTAAACCCTGCCGCCCGGGACTATAGCGGGGGCCCACCGGCCAGCCCCCACCTCTCCCCTGTTTCACGTCAGCCGCGCGACATGGCTGCGCTGCGCCACCCACCTGTG
>JBNKHS010000504.1:0-613 GCA_050290485.1 Promineifilaceae bacterium (SeqCode)
ATTTTTCAATTTTGATTGGTGTGGGTATGGCTGGCGTGCGTATGATATTGCAGTTTTTTTGCATAATACGGATCTGATTCATCAAAGTAACCCGGACTTGGCTGAGGCGTTTTTTGCTGGGTATTATTCAGAACGGCCGTTAACCGAGAATGAGCATGCCGCGATTGCGCCCTTCTTAACAATTCGACGCATCTGGTTAACTGGATTGTTTACAGTCAATGATGGTTTGGCTGGGCATTCGTTTATTGCCCCGATGTAAAAAATGAGAGATTGGAGATTGGCAACTAAAGTTGCGGTGGCCTGTAGCCACGAGATTGGAGATAGCACATGATCTTTAATCTCCAATCTCCAATCTCCAATTCTCAACCCCATGATTAACACAATTCTGATTGCCAACCGAGGAGAGATTGCGTGCAGAATTATACGCACGTGCCGTAAGATGGGGATTCGCTCTGTGGCTGTGTATTCTGATGCGGATGCGGATAGTTTGCATGTGCAGATGGCAGATACGGCCGTATCCATTGGCGCTTCACCAGCAACAGAATCTTACCTTGACAGTGCAAAAATCATCGCTGCTGCTAAACGTACAGGAGCCGATGCCGTCCATCCCGGG
>JBNKHS010000505.1:0-612 GCA_050290485.1 Promineifilaceae bacterium (SeqCode)
CCATTCTGTCATTGAAAGTTGGGCACATCTGTATGGCTATGATTTTTCGCGGATGACTGATCTGGAAAGTATGGCCGCCGCGTTTCGCAGTGTGCTAGCGGATAAATCAGTATTGATCATTTTAGATGACGTGACGAGTACGACGCGCATCAAACCATTGTTGCCCACAGGGAGACACAACCATGTGTTGCTGACGACCCGCGATCACGATTTGGCACGGGCTTTGGATGCGCAGGTCTGGTTGTTACGAGAATTATCACCGGAAAACGGCCGTATCCAACTCAGTGCTGAACAAAAGGCAAACATGGTTCAGTTTCAGGTGCGAGATAATGGCCCTGGCATGTCCCCCGCAGACACCCGTCACATATTTGACCGCTTCTATCGTGCCGACAAATCACGGCAGCGGCAAGATGATGGCGGGTCTGGGTTAGGATTGGCGATTGCAAAATCGATTATAGTGGCTCAAAACGGCCGTATTTGGGCAGAGAGCATCATAGGATCAGGAACTACCTTCATCATTAATCTCCCCAAAGACCGTATCAATTAAATTTCGCTTTTAATATATACGTCCCCCCAAGCCTTTGCATCTTTCTCAACAAGTTCCATCAAAAA
>JBNKHS010000506.1:0-609 GCA_050290485.1 Promineifilaceae bacterium (SeqCode)
AAAATAATGAGCGAAAATGAAAACGGCCGTCTCCAACGGACAGAACCAGAACAAAGTAAGGCAATCCAAAAAAATGAAATGATGCGTGCGGGCGAAGCTACCAACCATGCTGCTGCTGAATATCTATTTACCGATTATCGGCAACGGCGTGCTAAGAAAACTATTCAAACACAAACGTCCGCTAGGATTTAACGGCCGTTCCCACCTGATGTATTGGTAGCAGAACTTGATGGAGACCCAGGTTTCAACACCTCAAAAGGTTTAACGGCCGTTCCCACCCAACCAGTGAAGTGCCCCACGGCCGCTGGTTATTTGTTTCAACACCTCAAAAGGTTTAACGGCCGTTCCCACTTACGCTTTTAGCGGTAATTGCAGCATGTTTGACCTGTTTCAACACCTCAAAGAGGATTTTGCCACTAATAATAGCCATCACGAAAAACGTGATACCGGTCACGTTTAGTGTAACACAGGTGGTAAAAAACGTGGTAGTCCTAAAACTGAGGTCACGTTTTTTCGAGACAGTGGACGAACAAATGTGACCCCAATCACGTGAAATGTGGTTGCCATTTTTAATGGTCACGCTGGCGACAAAAGAGGGAATGCACCTTG
>JBNKHS010000507.1:0-607 GCA_050290485.1 Promineifilaceae bacterium (SeqCode)
CAGTGAGAAACCAAGCTAAAATGCTATGTTGAGTGTGCTGCAAAGATTATGCTTGTTAACATGACTAATTTACTAGAGCATTGGTAATTTATTTTATTTCCTCAATATCAATGTTAATTTAATTGTTTCCTTATTTTATTGTTAGCTTATTTCAACAGTTAGGTTATAGGTTGCGAAACCCTATGTGTCACCTATTTTGAACCTACACGTTTCACATGCACTACATATGTGAGGCGTGTAGGTTCAGAATTATCTCTTTTTGGACAGTCTCAGAGTGCCCGAGAGAGCATGCTTATGATGTGACACCTGATTTAGATCCGGTCAAAATTTCGGCAGCATAACCCCGTTGTTCTCCGCTGCACCATTTTGGGTGTGCAGTCGGAGAACAACGGTGTTATGCTGCTGAAATTTCATCCAGATCTGAACCAGATGTCTTGTCATAAGCACGATCTCTCATTCACTCTTGGGTGGGTTTAGGACATATCCTTACTTATAGATGTAGGTCCGTCATGCATGACTTGGAACGTGAAAGTAAAACAAATTTTTTTGTTTACCTTACTACAGTGGCAAGTATGGGTGACGATCATCGGTGGATGTATGATGGTTG
>JBNKHS010000508.1:0-605 GCA_050290485.1 Promineifilaceae bacterium (SeqCode)
CGCGATTGCCTTGGGCCACGCGATTGGCTCTTCTGGGTCCCGTGTCTTGATTACCTTGATTTATGCACTGCGCCAACGTGGTTTGAAACGTGGTGTTGCTTCCCTTTGTCTTGGTGGTGGTGAAGCGGTTGCCATGGCGATTGAATTAGAATAATTTGCGTGTAGACGTGAAAACGTATAGACGTGATTGATCAGCAAATAGCTTGCTTGTACTGATCTGTTACGTCTACACGTCTACACGTTTATACGCTACAATCCCTCCATGCCTGAATTTTTCAATGTCCTCCCTCCAGATGATGCCCGTGCGTTATTATTTGACCATTTAACGGCCGTATTGCCCTCCGAAACAATCGCAGTTGAGGCTGCTTTAGGACGGGTGACAGGAACGGCCGTGTTTGCTCCCCACGCCTTGCCTCAATTCCGGCGTAGTACGATGGATGGTTATGCTGTCCGCGCTGCCGATACCTTTGGCGCGTCGGAAAGTTTGCCTGCTTTTTTGCAAGTGGTGGGTGAAGTGCCGATGGGGAAAGCCGCCGATGTGCAGTTTGGCACAGGAGAAGCGGTTATAGTGCACACAGGCGGGATGATTCCTGAGGTAGCCGATG
>JBNKHS010000509.1:0-600 GCA_050290485.1 Promineifilaceae bacterium (SeqCode)
GATGTGTTTGGCATGCGGCCCAGCTCTAGTTCTAGGATTGTGAGATTTTGATGGGAATTGTCTCAAATGCCCCTTTAGTGATGTATTAATATATCTAACATTGTATATGCATTTTGTCAATATTAACAAAATAAACTTGAAAACAGATCATTGAATATTCAAAATACAATGTCATTGTTTGTTAAGACAACACTAATAGTTTAGATATTGTAACACCCGGTGTGTTACGGAAACATTAATCAAGTTACTTAAGTTGTAATTAAGGCATAAGACAAGAACAAATCAAATCGTCAAAGTTGGAAATCAGAATTCAAAGTCAAGATTCAAATTTGAACATTCAAGTTCTGTTTAGTGTGGAGAGACTGACTCAGTCAGGAAATTTTGAGAATTTATTAGACTTGAACCAGACATTACTCCCAAAAGAGAATTGATCCTCATGGATTGTTCTACAAGTGTCCAAATTTGCAAAAAAATATGGAGGTCAGCATGTATTTGTTTCAAGGGTGCAAACAGTGCTAATCAACCCAGTTTACAGAATTAGGAAAAATTTCTAGAATTTAGCTTAACGTTTATCCATCTTTGAAATATCTTCTTTGATCT
>JBNKHS010000510.1:0-596 GCA_050290485.1 Promineifilaceae bacterium (SeqCode)
GCACAGGACAAATGTTATGACCAACAATCATTTGCTGTACTGTTTATTGAATTATTAAAGCGTGGCTTCTTTGTGAAAGCGCTTAAGTCCTTTGCAATAAAAGGCAACGATTTCTGCGCTTTCACTCAGTAATTCACAAATTCTAGTTTCTTTCAATCAAAATGCTTATGCGAATTACAATCCAGCCCAACATTTGTTTATAACATGTGCATTTTAAAATCGGTTCCCAATACGACACAGTGACATATGTGACCCGTCATAATGACAAACATCACAACCAAAACAAAACCCCTCCTTCCAGCCCAAGATAAGACAATGTAACCCGGTAACTTGCCTTGCAACACACCTATACGGGTACTATAATGCTACCTATCTCATTTTTGTCATCGGAATGTTAGGGATTGATCAGATCGTTTTTAAGTGGAAACGCGTAAACTAAATTTCAGTAATATAAAGATGGTTTCCCGTTTTCACAAACCTTAACAATCGTCAAAAACCTTTTTGTGAATTGCAGGGAAGAGGGAGAAAGGATTAAAAAATGGTTCCGATTTACAGAAGCGATGGGGAATGGGTAGCCGTTTATACCAATGGCCAAT
>JBNKHS010000511.1:0-594 GCA_050290485.1 Promineifilaceae bacterium (SeqCode)
GTTACTAAAACTCTAATCAACATCGTTAGCCCTTAATCAAGTGTTAATCAAGTGGTTAATCCAATCCTAAGTCAACCAAAGTCAAAGTTTAAATCAATGCAAATCAAATTCTTGAAATAAAGCGAGAAACACACAAATTTGAATTTCCAAATTCTTTCTCATGAGTTGATTTGTCATCCAAGTGCAAATAGAGCTCCCTATTCAAATCTCATCAAGTCTTGAAAATTTCAATCAAATTACATCAAATTCTATTGAATTTCAAACCCTAGTAGCTTACTTGAATTTTTAATTCAAATTCTTTTCCAAATTCGAAGAAATTACAATAAGAAAGTTGTTCCTTATTTAATTCCATATCAATCTTTCATACCCGATTTTAAGGTCAAACCGAGTGCTCGTAGTATGTGTGTTCAGGAATCAAGTTTACACACACCGTATAGAAAATGGATATAGATTAACCAATGTATCAATATTATATATTTATTAAATGAATAATGTCTTACAAAAGACTAAGCCGAACACTCTCGATAAGATAGCAGCGGAAGACTCCATAACTCCACAGGCAATCGGCCGGGGGTAATCGTTTGCCTAAAACTC
>JBNKHS010000512.1:0-594 GCA_050290485.1 Promineifilaceae bacterium (SeqCode)
GTCGATTGAAGACCGTTCATAGTGGACACTTGAATGAGCATTTGATTATGTACTAACTGCATGTCGGAGATATTGGGACCTGGTAAACCGACGTAGCTCAATGATTGTAGCGGTTGGACAATACCCCACCATTCCTTTAGAGATGAGCATTGTGATAGTGTACGGTTCACCCAAGGAGAGCCCAGCGTGTGGTATCGCGTGGAAGACGTGCACTAGGGAGAGGTGGGACCCGGAGCAACTCTTTGATTATCGTTGTGAATGGTTGCCATACGTAGGGTCCTAGAGATTATATGTATGGCGTGTTGTCAGGTTCTTCCCCTGCATGGTGTATATTGATTCGAGTCACCGCGACACTCGGCTATGAGTGACAGCTTGTCATTGCTGTCATCTCGTAGTATGTCTTGTTGTATTTATGGCATGGTAGAAGATGTTGATTATGGTTATGTTATCATGATGATTACTGTATTACATTATTTATGACATCGACTGCTTTGTTGATGTTCTGCTTGCTTATGAATGTTATAGCTTATAGGTGCAAACCAAAATTTCTAGCTTAATTAAAATGGCTAAAATGATGAAAGTAAGGATCAACTG
>JBNKHS010000513.1:0-593 GCA_050290485.1 Promineifilaceae bacterium (SeqCode)
CATAATACATCACATATAAGGATTTAACCAATAAAATGCTCTGAAAGTTAAACTTTATTATAATTTGAGTTTTGAATTTGGTTACAGAGTTTTAAGCGGAAGATAGAGAATAAAAACAATTTGCGGAAGCAAAAACACTATGCATCTAGAACGACACCTTGCCCTAGAGGTGCCGACCTCAGAAACGGCTCACACCAGGAGGGAGAGAGAGAAACACACCTGCAAAACAACAAGGCAAAGCCTGAGCAACTAAAGCTCAGCAAGACTTACCCATCAACATGGCCATAAATAGTCGACTCCTAGTATGCAAAGATTAAAGGGGTCAACTCTATCTCTATGCTAAACCCGCACTAAGAGTAGATCCTTACTTTCATATTTTAGCTCTGATCTAAGTTAAATTAAACTTTAATATATAAGCTAAGTTGATTAAACTTTAAGCAAGGAAGTCTTCAACTAAGCCAAACAAGAGTAGCAATACAAGCAATTATAGCAAAGCCTAATCATTAACTCATTAATAAACATTATTTCATTAATTAACTACTTGATGGCAGCCACAAGACAAGCGGTTACCAATATCTGAGAGTCATGATAAT
>JBNKHS010000514.1:0-594 GCA_050290485.1 Promineifilaceae bacterium (SeqCode)
AGAATATGAGCTTCAAAGGGACAAAATATGGATTTTTAGCAAGTTTTAACCGTGAATATGCGTTTTATGGTATAACCAATTGCTAACAACTTTGGATTTTGAGGTGAAATTTGATATTTTTTAAAACCAATAAAAATTTATGTACATGATCATTACATCTAACTGATCTGAAATATGTGCTTCATGGCCAAGAAATACAGAGTTTCAGTCAGTTTTTAGCCACAAACTAGTGATTTTCGGTAAAACTGAAGACTATCACCTATGGATTTTGAGCAAAAATTTTAAAAAAATAAAAAAATCTAAAAAATCAAATTTCATCCCCATCCACCTATAAATACTCCCCACCAAAAATAAAATAATTTAAATTTCCCAATTTATTTTATGTATCATATTTTAAATTTTATATAATTATTTTCTCAATTTTGTTGTCCAAAAAATAAATTCTAAAATGGTTAAGTGTGGAATGGTGGTGTTGACTGGAAGAGAGAAGATTGATGTGGCTGATGCTGATGTGGCTGTGGACTGAACGGTGTAGACTGCTGCTGGAGCGCTAATAGTCGAGGGAGAGAGAAAAAACTGACGTAGCGTGATCAA
>JBNKHS010000515.1:0-592 GCA_050290485.1 Promineifilaceae bacterium (SeqCode)
GCGAACGAAATTGTTACGCTTGATACTGTCCCGGGTACTATCGCCGACGGTTTACGCACGCGTTTTATTGGCGAACACAATTTGGCTGTGATGCGCCAATACGTGCATGATATGACCACTGTAGAAGAGGCAGCCATCATCGAAACCCTCAAATTTCTGTGGACAAGAATGAAAATTTTGGTGGAACCCAGTTCGGCCGTTGCTCTGGCTCCCCTTTTTATGCAACAATATACAAAACCGGGTCAGCGAGTGGGGATCATTCTCAGCGGGGGGAATGCGGATGTGCCGCAAGTGGCACAGTTGTTTTAGTGCAGGCGTTTTTATCATAACGAGGACTGAGCTTGTCGAAGTCCGGCCTTGCTGGATGGTTTGCCCAGGCTTCGACAAGCTCAGCCTTCGTTTAGAAGAACCCTCATCCTTCATATTTTAAGGAGTTATCATGCAAGATTCCGCCTATCCAGCACCCCGCCTTATTTTTTGGGAGTCCACCGCCGGGTGCAACCTTGAATGTATCCACTGCCGCCGCATCACCGTCGCCGACCAACTGCTCCCCCAGGATTTATCCACAAGCGAAGTGTTCGACATGATTGAC
>JBNKHS010000516.1:0-590 GCA_050290485.1 Promineifilaceae bacterium (SeqCode)
TAGTTTGCCCTTTTCTTTGGACATGAAAAGGTTCATCTGCGGCGCAAATTTGTCAGCATTGAGCAGGATATGTTTGATGATTGTTTCGGCGTTGTTGGCTTTGCATGGCTTGCCGGGAATGCTGTCTCCTAACATCACCGGTAGATCGAGCACAACTTGATTGATCCGCAAACGGGGCACGGACAACCCATCGAGGTAATCATGTTCGCGGTAGAGGTTGGCAATGCGCATCACCTCCATATCGGAGATACGCCGTGCATGAGAGATGTCGGACACGATTGCCCCCAATACATCCTTTAATGTCGGATCAGTTTCATTAGCCATTCGTTATTACTTCCTCATCAATTAAGTGAATTATGCTTGATTGGATATAGGAGCATTCAAACGAATGCTCCTATACAAAAGGTCAACCTTTATTGCTTTTTGTTAAGTCTTAATTTTGTCTTCGAGATATTTTTTGATGTCTGCCTTAACCCCATCGGTACTTAGCTTTTTATCAGCGGCAGCATAAAGTTGTTCGAGTTGCGCTTGGGAATAGCTTACGGCATTGATATTATTCTTAACTGCCGCAACTTTTCCCTCTTTATTAC
>JBNKHS010000517.1:0-589 GCA_050290485.1 Promineifilaceae bacterium (SeqCode)
CAGGCCGTACTTGCCTTCTTCTCCGTCCTCATCACCGGCATCTACGCGGCGTTGGCTGCGATGGCGATGCGTTCCATTTTGGGCGGTGTGCTGATTGGTCTGGGCATCATCATTATCGAGCCGGTCAGTGCATTCATTCTGATACCCATCGCTACCTTTATGGAGCAGGAAAAAATTCTGCACATCATCCGCTTCACACCCACCTACAACATTGACAACATCCGTTCCTGGGTCAATTTTGATAAACCCAGCCTCATGTTTTCCTGGATTTTTGAAGCCAACAATTTAACTAGTGCGCATAACAGCGTCGGTCTTTCACTGCTCGTTTTGTCTATCTGGGTGGTTCTGGGGATTGGCCTTATTATCTGGCTTTTCAATCGTCAGGACATTTCATCGTAGTGCCGCAGGTGCCTGTCACTTTTGGAAGTGACAGGCACCTTTCGTAGTGTGATTGCACTTGCTTAATTTGTACTGATTGGTATAATTTTACCATTCGGTCTAAATTGAGCAACCTTATGAGCTACGCAAAATCGGAAGAAACCAAAGAACGACTGCTAAAAACGATGTCCCATTTGCTGCGCACGCAGGG
>JBNKHS010000518.1:0-589 GCA_050290485.1 Promineifilaceae bacterium (SeqCode)
CCCGATTCGACACCATCATTGAAAGATATTGATGTGCCTGTTTTGATCATTCATGGGGAACAAGATCAACTTATACCTTTGGCTGAAGCAGAAGCAATGGTGGAAGCAATTCCGGATGCAGAGTTGGTTATTTTAGAGAATTCAGGTCATTTACCTAACTTAGAAGAACCTGATGAGTTCAATGAAGCGGTCATTGAATTTTTGGATATGCTCGATTTGGAATGATAGATCGATGATTAGAGGTGCGTTGCATTTCTAAGTCCTATATTTTTGAGATGATTCATAGAACGCAGATAACGCTGATTGAACTGATAAACCTGATCTTTTTTAATCAGGTAAAGCAAGATGATCAGCGAAATAACCGTAGGCTATAGACCAAAGGTTGTAATCTGCGTTCTGTTTTTATGGTTGAATGTAAGTCGAGCGAATATTTAGATGATTGCTATTGTTGTTAAATCGATTCGAGATGAACCACAGCCCAATGATGGGTTTCGGGTGTTGGTGGATCGTACGATGCCCAAAGGGATGAATGAGGCAAGTGCCAAAGTGGATTTGTGGCTGGGGGGGATTGCACCTAGCCCACGTTTGC
>JBNKHS010000519.1:0-584 GCA_050290485.1 Promineifilaceae bacterium (SeqCode)
CATTCCCAGGCACTCGGACAATTGTTCCAACAAGACATATAACTCGACAAGTTGAATTAACAACCACTCGAGTATCTTGATTAGTAAAATAACATCATTCACATGTGAAATCAAACATCTGGATCCATTAACTCAAACACTTTTATTATCTGTTACAACAAACACTATTTTTCCCATACATTACATGGAAAATGTAGTGAATTATAGTGCACTCTCCACAACTTTTTACATTGGTTTCCGATTTCGATTCATCCATTCTTAACCTATAGCTTTAACACCAATGAAGGAAAACTGAAGAAGAAAACATGTTAACAAATTGAAAAACGATTGACATCACATATATGAATGATGTCGTGTATCATACCTTCCTCGATCAGGTAAGTTGAATTAACAGCCACTCGAGGATTTTGATTAGTAAAACAATAACATTCATGTATGAAATCAAACATCTGGATCCATTAATTGAAAACTATTATTATCCATTTCATCAAACACTATTTTTTTCCCAAACATTGCACGAAAATGTAGCGAACTACACTGCACTCTATACAACATCTTACATTGGTTTCCAATTTTGATTCATC
>JBNKHS010000520.1:0-583 GCA_050290485.1 Promineifilaceae bacterium (SeqCode)
GCGACGAGTGGCGTGGCCCTGAGGCGGCGCCGGGGCCCAGCAGGTGACGCTGGGCCGGGTCGGTGACGGGACGTGGACGACGGCGGTCGGGCGTGGGGAGCAGAGGCGGCGACGACGGATTGAATTTTTTTCAAGGTGTGGAAGTGGTATTGTGCAGCACACAGGGAGAGAAGGTATATGCGCTGGTACAAAATCGTCACAAACATCGGTTACAGCCAGATACATTTGTCGTTTAATTCATCGGTTAACCGACGAATATAGACAGATCATAGCCCTAAACCCTACTCCCCATATATTCATCGGAGGAGCCACGTCACCGATGAATATACGTAGATTATATTTGTCAGTGACGGGGCTCCACCGATGAATATATGGGGCCGGTCAAGGTCAAACCGGACAACCCATATTTTCGTCGGTTCCCGTACCCAGTCGATGAATATAAAGTTATATTCGTCTGTTTCAAAACCAAAAAATATAATTTCAATATATTCATCGGTACCGACAAATATAAATCCACTGATGAATAAACGTTGTTTTCCTGTAGTGATATGCCATGACCCAACCCCCTAGAATGAATTGGCCC
>JBNKHS010000521.1:0-583 GCA_050290485.1 Promineifilaceae bacterium (SeqCode)
TTATATCTAAAAAAAATTAGTTGTAGTAGAATAGATATGGTTTGCACCTATATCTATAGTTTTTCAGCTCCGGAGGGGAAGTATCTAGAGCAGCTACTTCATCACACCCTATCGAAGCTGAGGGGTATGAGATTCACCCGGATTTCATATCCTTGGTTAAAGAGTTGAATTTTGCTGGAGGTTTGGATGAAAATCCGTACAAGCATCTGCAAGATTTTGAGGAGATATGTGCCACCCTCATGACAGTTGGGTTATTTTAAAATATTGGTTTTGTTTCACCTTCTTCCCATTGTCCAAGATTATTGATCTTCGCAATGAAGTTCTTAATTTTGCTCAGAAGGAAGGAGAGAGTTTGGGAGCAGCCTGGTCCAGATACAATCAACTTGCTTTGTCGGGTCCAGAGTTATCTATTCTAGATGCTATGTCTATGCAGCATTTTATGCACGGGTTGGGTACAGAATCCACTGAATATCTGGATATGACTTCTGGGGGAGTCTTTGTTCATTGCACAGTTGAAGAGGGGAGGTCAATCTTGGATAGAATCCTTCTGGTCACTCCGCTTGAAGATCTGCAAATCAGAGCT
>JBNKHS010000522.1:0-580 GCA_050290485.1 Promineifilaceae bacterium (SeqCode)
ATTTGACCGATTATATGCCGCCCGCTCTGGTGTTGAAGGGCTTGTTTCTCAAGCCCTGGTTATTTCGACTCGACGTTCTCGCTATATGGGCTTGCCCAAAACCCACCTACAGGCTGTGTTGACCGCTGTGGCCATTAATTTGCACCGGGCTGCTCAATGGCTTCTGTCTGGTCATCGGGCACGTACGAGACGCTCTCCCCTGTTGGCCTTGAATGTTACTTAACATAAGTTTACGGACAGCATCCGCGCAGGCGGGCATCCATTTGTCTAGACCAGTGGATTCCCGTTTTCACGGGAATGACAACCGTACTGTAATGGACATTTTCCATTGCATAAACCATGCCCATAATCGCTCATCGTCCTACACCAAACTCATATCAGGAGCAGTTTTTATGAAAGCAATCGTATATGAAAGGTATGGACCACCCGAGGTTTTACGGCTCAAAGAAGTCGCAAAACCGATCCCCAAGGACGATCAGGTCTTGATCAAAGTACATGCTACCAGCGTGACCGCAGCCGACTGCCTGGTGCGCCAGGGGGAACCAGCCTGGGGCAAAATTATCCTTGGCCTCAGAGGTCC
>JBNKHS010000523.1:0-578 GCA_050290485.1 Promineifilaceae bacterium (SeqCode)
GTTTTACTGACACACAACGTTTTTGCCCTCATTTTTAGTCCACTGCTTGGTTTGTATGGCTTAATCGAGATTAGAGATTGGAGATTGGAGATTAATACTCAGTCCTCAGTCCTCAGCACTCAGTACTCCAAATTTCATCCTTCATCCCTCATCCTTCATCCTTTCATCCAAATCGTCCTTTCCCTTCTCCTCGGTCTAGGTTTATCCGCCTTCTTCTGGCTGCCCGCACTCATCGAACGCGATTTTGTGCACAGTGATCGTCTGCTCGTCCCGCCCATTTTTGTGTACTGGGGCAACTTCATCACCCTCGCCGAAGCGTTCACGCCGCCGCAAACGGTCTACAGCAACCTGATCAACCCATCTCCAGCACGCACGCTTGGTCTGGTTGGTTTGCTGTTGGCCTTACCCGCGATTTTGCTAGGATGGAAAGTGTTTCAAAACGGCCGTAAACGCCAAACCATCTTCTTCACCATCGCCACCGCCAGCTACGTGTTTTTAATGACGGCCGTATCCGAACCCATTTGGGCCAACCTGCCCCTAATCGAATTCGTCCAGTTCCCCTGGCGTCTCCTCGGCCC
>JBNKHS010000524.1:0-542 GCA_050290485.1 Promineifilaceae bacterium (SeqCode)
ATATGCCACTGTACCTGAACGATTCGTAATAGTGAATCATTTCTTTTCTTTTGGTGAGGACGATTAGAACGAGTTGTATCATTAAGTCACCTAATCAATAAACTTAACAAAGCAAGCTTAAAAAGAAGTAAGTTTCACTACCCGGACCTGTGGCAAGCCCTCAAGCCCCCCTAAGCAGAATTTTAGCAACCGATGAACTCCACATGTGGCTGTATTTTAACGGCCGTAACCGTTGCTATGGTTATCGAAAATATGTGTTTGAGTATGCATCAGAAAGCTGACTGAGAGTTCTTCAGAAGTGTTATTCAGACCCTAGCAACTCTCACCCATCTTGTGGCCCAAAAACCTGACTGAGCACCTGCAGTCTAATCTATCCATAACGTGTCAAGAACTAAAACAGGAATTCAAAATACTGTAATGACCAAATTGTATGTTGAAATGAGTTGTGTCAGTAACCAATGGAAAGCTGAGTTCATTAATGACCTTTTTCATATACGAAGTTTTTGGGGAGGTCATGGTGAAATTTCGCCAAGAACTTGTTT
>JBNKHS010000525.1:0-577 GCA_050290485.1 Promineifilaceae bacterium (SeqCode)
TGCTACGGCAGTCCAGTGGGAAATTTGCATCAGGATATTTTATTGAATGCTCCCGGACTGTTAAAGTATTACGCTCTTACCCCAAACAAGATGGGAATTGACGGAGTGCAATACAACGAACTTAACAAACATCCACCTGTAACTGTTCTGCTTGGCATCATGAAGTAGAAGAAAGTTAGAGGTAATGGGAATGAGGAAGAAAAAGAGGTGCATCAGAGTCTGAGATTGAGTTCTCGTGTTGGTTGTTGCCTTTGCCATTCCCTTTACCGTTCAATATTAAATAACAGGTGGATAGGGATCATGGAGGTAGATGATCATGGAAGAAGAAAGCCCAGAAGTTGAGGCAGAGATCGAAGAGACCCCGCAAACTGAGGAGCCAACTGCAGAATCGGGAAGTGGATCAGGAAAATCAAAAGGCTTATTAATTGTTGGCGGCGTTATTGTTGCTTTGCTGCTTATTGCTGGCTTGTTATTGCCCCCAATTTCATTACTGGATCGCCTGTCAGGCGGTGATGGCACAGAAACGGCCGAATCTACAGAAGCCGATCCTACCGAAGAAGGCATGGCGGAAGGTGAA
>JBNKHS010000526.1:0-577 GCA_050290485.1 Promineifilaceae bacterium (SeqCode)
GCCAGCGGCCACACAAGCGTTGATGAAGGCGGCCACCAAAGCACCAGATCCCGAGTTTGATCTAACCAAACGTGAAGTTGAGGTATTGGCACTGTTGGCAGAGGGGCTCACCAATCAGGAGATTGCCACGCGAATGGTCGTGAGCAATTCGACGGTGGGGTATCATGTGGGCAATGTGCTCTCGAAGCTGGGCACAAATAACCGCACGGAAGCGGTGACGTTGGCATACAAGTATAATTTGATTCCAAAGCCATAAGATAGCTGAGACCTTCGAGGTTTTGAAAACCTCGAAGGTCTTTAATGTCAGGGTAATATCCACTCTGTACGAAGATCGTTGGCACAGGACAAATCTGGTTCGTTGGCTGGGTCAGCGAGGAATTGGAGAGAAACGGCCGTAACACATTCCCCATAATTACTCAAAATACTATGCATCCCGTTGCGCACAAAAAGATAGGTGCTGTTGGACCAACGGCCGTTTACCGCTTCCGCCCATTTGGGATAGGTCACATAATCCCATTCCCCGTTAATGAGCAAGGCGGGATAGCTGCTGCTGACCGGTTCGAGGTCGGCGGCTAGG
>JBNKHS010000527.1:0-576 GCA_050290485.1 Promineifilaceae bacterium (SeqCode)
TGATATTGTATTTGGTGGAAACATTAACGCCAGCTCGTTTGAAGATGATGCTGGCCGAACAATATTTGGTCATTGATAAGTTGATCGCTTTTTCCACAGCTTCAGGATCTATATCTTGGCCACTCAAATTGTAGGTAACGATGACATCGGTATAGACCATGGGATAATCCTCGGCACGCTCGCCTTCGATGTCTACCGTTAGGGCTTCGACGTTTTGGCGCATTTTTTGCAGAATGGAAAGCACATCGACGCCAGTACAGCCAGCGACGCCAGCGAGCATAAATTCCATGGGGCTGCCACCATCATCATCAGCATGTGGTGCTTTAAACTGCACCTGATAGCCCGATCCGAGCGTTGTTTCAAAGTTCCAATCTTCTCCGGTCCAAATAAGTTGGGCATTTTTTTTATTAGCCATAATTTCTTTTCTCCTAATCATTGTCGTGGGCAACTTTGCCTCAAACTATTTTAAGTATCTTTTCCCAATTACAGAAAAAGAGGCAGAGATTGAAAAATGTTTTTCAATTCTCTACCTCTTTGTTTTATAAGTGGAGAACGAAAAGTGGCTTAAATTAGAAC
>JBNKHS010000528.1:0-575 GCA_050290485.1 Promineifilaceae bacterium (SeqCode)
ATGGCCAAGGAGAGTAAGAGAAAGGTAAAAACCAAAGGTTCATCATCTCCTAAATATGTATCTAGTGATGAATAAATTGCTAGTGACGATGAAAATATAGCAAAGTGTTGGATCTTGAAGCAGGTGGTGTGAAGAACACCAAGTTGAACACAGAGATTTATATTGGTTCGGGCCGCCGGAGCATAATACCCTACGTCCAGTTTGGGTGAGTGTGGCATCCTAGCTCAAGGCTTAATAGGATTGATAGAATACTCATACCACCAAGGTATACCTTCTTTTTTTGAAGCCCACCTAAAAAGAACTCTGGGGTTAAGCGTGCTTAGCCCAGAGCAATTTTAGGATGGGTGACCGACCAGGAAGTATTCCCGGGTGCGCAAAGTGAGGACAAAAGTGCACAGAAAAGATTAGGGTTGGTTTGTAGGGCTAGACTATGATCCTAGGGTTGGTTTGTAGGGCTAGACTATGATCCTAGGTAGCTATCAGAAGTAACGATCGTCAGACCCGGAGTGACTGGGATGTTACAAATACACATGCGCCTGTTTTACCACATGAGAACATCACAATGAACTGAACAT
>JBNKHS010000529.1:0-574 GCA_050290485.1 Promineifilaceae bacterium (SeqCode)
TGACGCATCAAAACTCATCACCACTTGCCAGGCACGCCAGAAGTTTTCACCAAATTCCAAGGCATCGTCTCAACCGTCGCGGCTTATAACACCTTCATGGCCGTTGCAAAGATGGAGCATTGACATCGTGGGGCCATTGACAACCACACAAGGAAACTACAAATATGCAGTGGCAGCGGTAGAATACTTCACCAAGTGGATAGAGGCGAAGCCTCCAGTCAACATAGCAGTAGTGGAGATCAAAAGATTTTTCTAGAAAATATAATAAGCCGCTTTGGAGTGCCTAAAAAGATAATAGTTGACAATGCCAAGCAATTTAACAGTCATATTTCAAGGATTTTTGCGACCAAATGGGGGTCAAAGCAGCTTTCACATCAGTGTACCATCCTCAATCGAACGAAGCAGTGTAAAAGGCAAACACATTGATATTCATAGCCATTAAAAAAGATACTAGAAAATCAGTTGAAAGGCAAATGGGCAAAGGAGCTTCCAAGAGCAGTATGGAGTCACAACACCTCCGTTTACAGAGCAACAAAATTCACCCCCTTCAAACTGTTGTTTGGAGAAGAACCGG
>JBNKHS010000530.1:0-573 GCA_050290485.1 Promineifilaceae bacterium (SeqCode)
GATAGCGGGCAGTATTTCACGTCATCGCATTCATGAAATTGCCAATGGCTTTATTGAACAATCATTGGCCGATTTGCCGCGCTGGATTGAGGAAAATAAACAATAAGATTCTTTGTGGAGGCGGCCCGCTGGGGCGTCTTGCATCACCAAATAGCAAAACATCCGATTGCAAATAAGCAAAACACCAACTTCAAATAGAGATTCCTTTTCCTTTAAGCAATATTCTGGAAGAATTTGATAGGAGACGCGCCAGCGGCGGCGTCTCTACATTGGGTTATTTCTTACCGGCAATAACGACGACGTATTCGCCACGTGGGTCGTTTTCTTCGAAGTGGGCGATCAACTCGGTGAGGGAACCACGTTGCACGGATTCGTACAGTTTAGTCAGTTCATTGCAAACGGCCGTTTCCCGATCTCCATAAACCGCTAAAGCATCCTGCAAAAACGCCAGCAAGCGATGCGGGCTTTCGTAAAAGACAAGGGTGTGCGGCGATTCTGCGTCAATGCGCATAAAGTTTTGTCGTTTGCCACTTTTGCGTGGCGCAAAACCACGAAAGGTAAAACTGTGGGCAG
>JBNKHS010000531.1:0-572 GCA_050290485.1 Promineifilaceae bacterium (SeqCode)
CTGCAAGAGTGACAGTCATGTTAGGGCTTTGTATTCCACCATGTTGCTGGACCGGTATGGTGGGTCCCTCCCAACCTATCTTCACTATAGCCCTTGTGTGGATTCATTGTTGTTCTATAGGATTGATCAAGCTGCCTAAGTGTATCCTTCAAGACAATCCTGAAGTCTAAGGTACGTATATGCATTTCGCACATTTACATATTAGTTGTCTCACTCTTACCTAGATTAGGTGAACCCTTAGCTCATTCTTTAGAGTTGTGGTTCCTCCATGTGTGTGTCCATTATCTTCCCGTAACGTAACCCCTACTAAGTCTAGGAATGTTTGCCATGTTTATCCTTGTTCTATTCTATAGATATGATAGAATTACTACTTCCCTGTGGATTTGATACCCTAGAATACTCTTGGGTGAAGGCTACAATTGGCATATGTATGCTTACAGATTATTCTTTGGCTAAGAAACGCCAACAGTCGTGTGACATTGGTGGCCTTATCTCTGGGGTAGGCCGTTCACCATTAGAACAGACCACTACAGTCTAAAGTTGTTACTGGACCAAAAGCTCACCACCATCCG
>JBNKHS010000532.1:0-570 GCA_050290485.1 Promineifilaceae bacterium (SeqCode)
CCACCCAGAAGATGAAGCCATGTGGGAACATGAAGCCTTCCAACGATCCAACTATCCGGAGTTTCATCCATCAAGTAGCCAATTCCAACCTCGCCTGCCTTTTTGCTTTCACTTAAATCTCGGGATGAGATTCCTTTTTAAGGGGGGGGCGGTTGTAACATCCTGTGTTATTACTTCGCTAATTACCTTCATTAGTGTCTTAATCCAGAATGAAAACCATTGGTTAACAAGGTTCTAAGTAAACCAAAGTGAAGAATCAAATAAATTTGAATCAAATTCTTGGAGTAACTCAATAAACTCACAAATTTTGAATCTCCAAATTCCTTTTCATGAGTGATCTATCATCCAAGTGCAAACATGAGCTCCTTGTTCAAATTTCATCAATTCTTGAAAATTCCAAGAAGAAATCCTATCAATGTCTATTGAATTTCAAACCCTAGATCTTCCTTGATTTTTAAATTTAAATTCTATACCGAATTTTGAAATGCTCCAATGAGGAAAATTGTTCCTTATTTTATTCCCTTCAAATCCATATATTATTTGAAAATTTTAGAGTAAAGCAAGTCCACC
>JBNKHS010000533.1:0-570 GCA_050290485.1 Promineifilaceae bacterium (SeqCode)
GATGCTCATCGTATGTATGCCCAGGATCAAGTTGTCATACATACGGCCAGAATGTAAACACAGAAAACCAATGTCTTTATTATATCGTATCTTATTACAAAAACTTATTACAAGTCCAGAAAGGAATAAGCAGCGGAAAAGACACCATCTTGCCACAGGCAGATGACTGAGGGTTTCGCACGCCTAGAAGAAGTCTTCATCAAAGTACTCCTCATCTTCTGAGCAGCAGATCATAGCAGCAATATATAGGAA
This sequence comes from Promineifilaceae bacterium (SeqCode), assembly GCA_050290485.1. Taxonomy (GTDB): domain Bacteria; phylum Chloroflexota; class Anaerolineae; order Promineifilales; family Promineifilaceae; genus JBNKHS01. Next base: position 253 of record JBNKHS010000533.1, read on the forward strand.
ATAGGGCAAGTGTGAGTACATAAAGTACTCAACAAGTGTGGGAAAATAATAAAATGCAAGCTTACAGCAAGAAAGGTTTAACACATGGTTCCTTTGGTGCACAACCATGATATCACCACATAGTCTTTCACAGCATTTCCTAGCATGCAAAATATTCACACTAAGGTTTCACCGCTACGGAAGTCACATCCTACAGAGGCCCCCTCTTGTGCCAATTCTAGGAGATAAACCCACTCCATCACCTAAGTCTAGGAAATTTCATCCTATCCTTCTACCCTAAATATCCGTAAAATTGGGGAAGCAACATGATACTTAACT
>JBNKHS010000534.1:0-570 GCA_050290485.1 Promineifilaceae bacterium (SeqCode)
TTTCCTTGCCAATGCCCCGCGCCTAATTGACGCGGGCTGGTGTCCTGGTTGTAGGGGACTAATTTGGCGACAGGTTTTCCGGCTTTCCCAATAACAACCTCTTCGCCATTCAAGACTTTCTCGATCAGTTTTGACAGGCTTGCTTTCGCATCAGAAATATTTGTGATTTGCATATTTTCATCACCTCATACCATGATGATTCAATTGTGGTCTAGTCTGGTCTGGTTTGCAAGGGTTCTGAATAATACGAAGTGAATTCTAACATAATGGGATGCTTCCTTCGGTTCAGCCCGCCGCTTTGGCTTCGACAGGCTCAGCCACCGCTTGTTTCGAGAGGAACCTGTTAAAAGTTTATGACGTAATCCAATGTTGGCACTGGATGGGTTTACCTTTATAATTTCGCCAGCAACAACTTTGGACGACTGGCGAGTTGTGATCATTTGTCATTTTGACCCCTTCGGCTTTGCTCAGGGTAGGCTAGAGGGAGAAATCTTTTAGGGAATAGCCACCATCAAGATTTCTCCTCGCTTTACTCGTCGAAATGACAGTGGTCTGTGGGATACCACGAGG
>JBNKHS010000535.1:0-568 GCA_050290485.1 Promineifilaceae bacterium (SeqCode)
TACACAATGACACCCACGGTGACGAACTAACCGACCTTCTTCCGCTTCCCGAACAACTTATTGGCATGTGCATGGTTTGAGCTTGATCGAGTTGGAGCACAATCTTAAGTTTTAGGAAAAGCTGGAATATCCGGTTTCCCAAACCGGATGGTCTGGTTTTGGATTCTGAAGGGTCCGGTTTTCTTAGAATAGATAGAGTTCAATTAGGGTTTGAGATTTTGTTTATTTTGAAAAGATTTTCCCGTATCCATATCAAAGAACTATGTCCTGCTGCCTATATAAACATATGTCACAGCAGATTGATGATCCAACAATCGAACAAACACAATTTACTTTTATCCTAGTTTTCACCCTAGTTTTCTACTTTTTCTTCTTTTCATAGATTAGATCTAGTATCCTCCGCTTCAACCCCTTGGGTTGCCGTGGTTATTGCTTATCTTCCGTCAAGACGTCACTTGGTCAGAGGAGAAGCTCCCTCATCAAGTGTCGGCGGCGCCCCTGATTGCTGTCGGAATCGACAAAATCGGATCATCCGGTTTACCAAACCGGATAGTCTGGTTTTTCCTAT
>JBNKHS010000536.1:0-567 GCA_050290485.1 Promineifilaceae bacterium (SeqCode)
TGGCTAAATAGATGCTTGAATTTCTCATTGGTGAAGACAATGCCTAACTCATCTCTTATTTTGAGATACCGATTCCCTTTCTTGAATACTTTTTTCGCCAACTCTGCTGTTTTCGCCGGTACCGCTTGATTTTGCCATTTATACTTCATTCCTTGATCCCCGCTTTTTTTACTTCCTAGTTTACTTCATCTTCCCACTTTTCGTTTGTCTTTTTACTTAACATAAATAACCGGACAGCATCCGCGCAGGCGGGAATCCATACGACTGACACATGGATTCCCGTTTTCACGGGAATGACAATTTAAAGTTAAGTCAATAAGCTAATAAACCATCCCAAACCTTGTTACAAAATATCACTATCGAGGTGAAGCCTGAGCGGCGACCAAAGGTCGCAAGTCGAAGGGATGAAGGATGAAGCGGTGCGGCAGGCGCAGGCGTTGTTGGCGGCGGGGAAGGTTGTGGCCGTGAAGGGGTTGGGTGGTTTTCATCTGGCGTGTGATGCAGCGAACGATGCGGCATTAGCCACGCTGCGCGAGCGCAAGGGGCGGGTGGACAAACCATTTGCAG
>JBNKHS010000537.1:0-566 GCA_050290485.1 Promineifilaceae bacterium (SeqCode)
TGAGGTGTTGAAACATCATGCCAGAGGCTGATATCAAATCGACCTGGGTGTGGGAACGGCCGTTAAACCTTTTGAGGTGTTGAAACATTCATAGCCTGTCCAAGCTGGGCATTTTACTCCCTGTGGGAACGGCCGTTAAACCTTTTGAGGTGTTGAAACAAACTATGTTTAAAAAGAACAAAGCGATTTCAAGAATGTGGGAACGGCCGTTAAACCTTTTGAGGTGTTGAAACCTGGAGTATGAGTCCAACCTCCTTTTTCTAAGAAACGGTGGGAACGGCCGTTAAACCTTTTGAGGAGGGTTTTACCACTAAAAAAAGCGTAGAATAGTGGTCACGTTTTGTTTGTTTTCTCTGGAAAATGGCTCCCCTCCATTGAAACTTGCGCGTACGAAAATCAGGTATATTCACCACAAAATCAGTCTATTGAAAAAATGAAAATAAGAATTGAAACTGCAATTGACTGTTAGGCCGTAGCCAACATTAAACGTTGCATCCTCCTCAAATTGATGAGGATGTAAATCAATGTATTCTGATTAACAATCGCCTGTTGATTGCGCAGTTTCG
>JBNKHS010000538.1:0-566 GCA_050290485.1 Promineifilaceae bacterium (SeqCode)
CGATCCCATTCTCACTGCCACTCAAATTGTCGCTGGCTACAACGAAACATATCCACTCTACGAAGATGAAATTGCTCTGCTCTTCAACCTCATCGCCATGCGCCTCTGCGTCAGCGTCACCATTTCCAGCCACAACCAAACCCTCGAACCAGATAACGAATACCTGCAAATCTCGGCTAAAGCCGCATGGGATGCGTTACATAAATTAGCCAATACAGAGGCTCGTTTTGCAGAAGCCGCTTTTCGCCACGCATGTCAGTTTTCAGTATTTACTAAACAGTATTCAGTTAATCTCCAATCTCCAATCTCGTCACCGCAGGTGACAAATCTCCAATCCCAAATCCCCAATCTCCTCGAAAAGCGATCCCAAATTCTCAATCCCTCCCTCTCTATCTCTTACAACAAACCCCTAAAAATTGTCCGTGGTTATATGCAATATCTGTATGATGAAAACGGCCGTTCCTACCTCGATGCTGTCAACAATGTACCTCACGTCGGGCATTGTCACCCACACGTTGTGCAAGCAGGACAAAGGCAAATGGCCATCTTAAACACCAACACCCGCT
>JBNKHS010000539.1:0-565 GCA_050290485.1 Promineifilaceae bacterium (SeqCode)
CTCGATTTTGGACATTTTTCCATGCAGATTGGTATCACTCTGTGTACCAGAGCAAAAAGAAGTATGTTGTCAATATGTAGTGGACTAATTGGGACTTCATTCAGAAAGAGAAGAACAATTGTTCAGCCTTCACTGAAGTTAATGCTGCTTGTGAACACCATGGGATCAAGGATGTCATGGAACTAAAGTATGACTGGAATGATGAGGTGATTCTCTAGTTCTACTCTACTCTGTACTTAGATGAAAAGAGCAACAAGCTTTTTTGGATGACAGAGGATGAGATTCACTCCATTAGTTTGATAAGATTCACTACAATTCTTGGTCTTCAAGATCACACACGTTACCCCAAAAAACTACATGATGATCGTGTGATGGAACTCAATCGGATGCGCTTCATGTATGAGAAAGATGACTACAAATTGTCCAAAGTTGAAGGATTCAAACCATCTTTTTCTTGTGCTCCATCGGCTTTTGCAGAAGACTTTATCTCTAAGGGAGGGTGATTCCTCTATGGTCCCTCAGTATGAGAGAAACATCCTACATGTCATAAATGAAGAAGAAAGGT
>JBNKHS010000540.1:0-565 GCA_050290485.1 Promineifilaceae bacterium (SeqCode)
ATCTCACGCGGTCCACATATAGCAGCAACCTTTTATACAGTCGTCAACAGATTTGAACAGATCCACTGCACCCGAGAAGAAGGGCTCCCGACACAATCCACAGCACGCCGGTCGTCCGATCCACGGGTCCGTACCCAGCTTCTCTCGCACAACAGCCAAAGAGCAGTGGGGAAAAGTCAACTCCTGTTGACAACCGACTACTAGGCTTACCGGGCCCATATCACCGGCATGCGATCGGTACGTCCAATACTTGCTCGCGGGGGCCAACCCATCGGTCCTTAACCGACACAGGCGGGGGCTACAACCTTGGAGGTGCCGGCTTGTCACATACCCACTCCCTGACCTTCCCAACCGACGGTCCTCCACTTTCCACCTAAGGGTCCCGCCCACTCTCCAGTTAATCAATCCAACAATTTCCAACTGGACTAAAGAGAGAGCAATCCCTAATTCTCGTGAGTGGGAGCCTCCACTGAACTTCTACCATAACCTAACATCTAAGCATAGCATGTGCTAACGATAATCCACTAGGAGATAGGGTTAATAAGGGTAATCAGGAAGGTTGATC
>JBNKHS010000541.1:0-565 GCA_050290485.1 Promineifilaceae bacterium (SeqCode)
TCATTTAATTATTGGAATGCAAATTTGTTCTTGGCTCACTCTCTAAAATATAGGAGATCGAAATGAAGATAGGAGAAGTGGCAAGGAGACCCAACCCTTAGGGTCCTATTTATAGGCCCAAGCAATGGACTAAAAGACTACTATGCCCTTGGGACCTAAGACAATGAAAATGGCAATCTTGGGGTAGAAGGGTCTGATGTAGCCCATCGCATCGACCCGTCCGTCTTCAACTTGATCCCGATACAACATCCACGATGGTGTCACGTGCACCACCCACCGTCGCGCCTACGTCAGTCTTAAGGCCAGACTGGGAAACCCTAGCGTGACATGCTTCCAGGTGAAGCAAGCCGCCAGATCTCAACGCGTGTCCCGTGCTATCGTCCTCCCATTGGTTTTGTGGCGCAACTGATAAATCGTAGCCCGCTTAGTTTTAAGCCCAAACTTAAAAACCATCACACTGATTTTGAAGCATAAATCACCAAAATATAACTGCTAGTTTTAAGGTTCAAATCAGGAAACCAGAAGTCGCCTGTTTTGAGGTCAAACCGGCGAAAACCGTCCGAGT
>JBNKHS010000542.1:0-562 GCA_050290485.1 Promineifilaceae bacterium (SeqCode)
ACCAACGACAGTGCGTGGCTCAGCGGCAATAACTAAATTATCAGACATCTCTCGGTTCCTCTGCTTTTAAATTTCCTCTTTACATTTGTAAAAGCGCAAAAGCTTTTTGAAATAAATCGAGCAGTTGTTGCGCTTCTACTTAAGTAATTTCACAAATCACGACCAGTTTCCAGTCTAAAAACTTGTTGTAAATTACAAAAGAAAGGGAATTATCGGACGATTTTGTAAATAACGGTATAATCCCGTCACTTAATTCAAAAATTGCATAAAAAAAGCTTGTTCACCATACTTGTAACAAGCCGATGAAGTATAACAATTTATAGAAATACGTCAATTTTTTCTGGGGAAATTTAGAAACAATTTATTTGACGATCTGCACGCGGCAGAGTAATGTACCCGATGGGGAAATTCCCAAGAAAAATTGATACAAAACGGCCGTTTCCCAAACGGTTCGGAGGCAAGTAACAAAATGACGATAGCACAAACCGAAACAACAACCGAACTGGATGCCTATTACACCACAATCGAAACAATGGGGCATCTACGCACACCAGCCCTCGCC
>JBNKHS010000543.1:0-561 GCA_050290485.1 Promineifilaceae bacterium (SeqCode)
AGCGCCTCACGAAGACAACAGGGTTGTCATCGTCCCTTCTGGCGACACGTGAGTCTTTCATATTTTTGTGTTTTGTTTTAATTAAAAATTGATTTTAATTTACTGAGTTTGTTATATCTGTAGGTTCTGGGTTGACTACAGCTTTGAAGGGAACGAGAGGCAAAGGTTAGTCAACCAGGTGTTGGGTAACCTGATTCGTCTCCACCACCCGGAGGTGTTGGGCAACATGTATAAGAAATGGTGAAAGTCCCTTGATGTCGCCTAGAGGGGGGGGGTGAATAGGCAATTCTGAAATTTAACAAAACTCGCAGCGGAATTAGAACTACCAAAACCGGACAGTCCGGTTTGGCAAACTAGACCATCTGGTTTTGACAGGCAAAACCAATAAAACTGGAACATCTGGATTATAAAACCGGAACCTTTGGTTTTTCCAGACTCAGCATATTGACAAGAAAACACTCATCATTGCATTTCAGGTATTCAAAGATACATATTTGCATAAAATTGACATGAATAAGATAGCGAATAATATGACACAAGAAACATGCATAATTAAGGTTC
>JBNKHS010000544.1:0-556 GCA_050290485.1 Promineifilaceae bacterium (SeqCode)
CCGTCGCCGCGATCATCATTGAAGGGGGGCGTGTTCGTGTCGAACCCATCGTCGATGCGACCAAAATCTCAATTGCATTCTTTACCGCGTTTGGAGCCATGTGGATGGCATGGAGCAGAATGCGCCGCGCCAGTCGCAAATAAAATAGAACGCAGATTATTCGCTCCGCTCATTCGCAGATTTGACTGATTTTCCTGATCCTTTTTAATCAGGAAAATCAGGTTCATCCGTGTCATCTGCGTTCTATCTCTTTAAATGATCTCTAATCTCAAAAAGTACGGCCGTTTCCCGCCATCTCCACCAATAAATCCGGAGGTGCAAAACGATCGCCATATTTTTCAGTCAGTTCGCGACTGCGCGCCACAAATTCAGCCACACCATAATCATTGACAAACTGCAGCGTGCCCCCCTTAAACGGCGCAAATCCCCAGCCAAAAATACTGCCTATATTGCCATCGGCGACACTGGTGAATACGCCTTCCTCATAACAGCGCACCGTCTCCAACACCTGCGCAAAGAGCAAACGATCGATCATCTCTTGCTGGTCTACCTTACC
>JBNKHS010000545.1:0-555 GCA_050290485.1 Promineifilaceae bacterium (SeqCode)
AAATTTGTTCAAGGACTATAGGATTATTTATGGCACATCATGACCAAATTTAATTTAGAGTGTCATCCATGGACCTTTAGTGCCCATTTTTCATGATTTCTTTCATTATGGCATTACCTACTAGCTCTTAATGGTTCAAGCAATTATTTAATGGTAATGGGGAAATTAGAAGAAAATCTTGAATAAGTGGCATTTCCATTAGCTTTTGGATGATTCTAGTCATGTGCCTTGTCTGCCTATTAAGTTTTGGGCTTACATTTTTGGCAAATAATTTGTTTGACATTAATTTTTATGGGCCTTAGATATAATGTTGCTAAAAAGGCATGATTTGGGCTAAATTTAGATGCGGCTATTATGCTAGACTTGAGTCTATGATGATTTATTTTGGATGAAATTGATTTTATGCTAAGCTGAATTTGGGCATAATTACTTAAGTTCCAGTGCATAATTATTTAAGTAGTGCATTACAGACTTGCCTAGATTAATTATGTTTGTGCTACAAATTATGTTTTGACTCTAAAGTCTTATGTTTAAGGACCTATGAATTTTGGGCTA
>JBNKHS010000546.1:0-554 GCA_050290485.1 Promineifilaceae bacterium (SeqCode)
AGCAACAGTATTGCATCCGATTTTTACCAAATACAAGGATGTGGAAATAAAGTTTTATGATGCTGAAGCATTTACAAGCCGATGCAGTGATATTGCTGTGATGCAAGCAGAAGATGTGCGAGCTTACAGCAAGTTGATGGATGAGTTACGCGATTCTCCATTTTATACGAAACCTTATTTTGAACTGGTAGATATTATTCCCGCGACGTTGACGAATTATATTTAGTACCCCGTAATAAAAAGGGCTTGAATTTCCAACGAGGCCTGAGCTTGCCGAAGGCTGGCCTAAATACCTAGTACAGGCCGCTTTGGCTTCGGCAAGCCTTTCAACAGGCTCGAAGGCCACTCAGCCACCGCTAGATTCGCGGAGGTTTTAGGGAACTGGTTGAGGTAACGCAGCCAATATTTCTTCAGTTGTAGGACGATCATCCTTACTGCCACCCAGATGACGCCAATGGATGGAACCATCTTCATTGATAACATAGGTTGTGGGATAAGGAATATTTTCTTGATCTGGATTGAGTTCGTGCCGTAATCCCCACTCATCAATAATG
>JBNKHS010000547.1:0-553 GCA_050290485.1 Promineifilaceae bacterium (SeqCode)
TCTCCTCGATGTGAATCTATTCTCTCTATTTATAGTCGGAGAACTGCCTCTTAAAGTTTAGCTGGATCCCGATTCTAACTCTAAAAGATAGAAACTCTTGATCATAATCCTACTAGAAGTTATTTTAAAGTTACGATAGGACTCTTGATATGTTACTTGTTGGGTCCAACCTCTTTATGGGCTGATCTGACTGCCTGATCTTTGATATTCAGTGCCCCCCTAGTTCGGGTGAAAATTGAGGTGTCGTCACTAGCCCCTGAACATGTCATCAAACCTGGTGAACTTCGGTTCCCGATCGGGCTACCGGTGGACTGGAAATCACCGATCGGACGCCTCCGTTCGAACCAAGCTGATCAACTGTCTTTGATAGAATAGTTGCTTCATCTTCATGTGTGGCTTCCTTCTTCACTGATGTCACAGGGTTGATGATGTGTTCAATATGAAAAGATCACTCTATGGCTTCAATTTTTGTCTTCTATGCGTTGAAATTTCTTTGGTGGATAACCAGACTTCCTTCAATCAAAAAATCCTTCATATCTTGTATTGCCCTGTC
>JBNKHS010000548.1:0-553 GCA_050290485.1 Promineifilaceae bacterium (SeqCode)
CCTCGGCAGCGAGGACGCGACACTTGATTTGGCTGCCCTCACCGTCACCCCAATGACCAGACCATTAGCCACGCAAAATCCACTTTACAGGACTGATGTGGAAAACGGCCGTACGCTCATCGGCTACGACTGGGACAACACCATCACTGATCAGCCACGTCTCTACCTGCACTGGCAAACCGACGGCGATCACATCACCGAAATCAGAGATGGCACCAGTCTCGACAATCTACCCACCTACCTTGGCCCCTGGGGTATCCCACGAAATGACTGGTCGCGCCTCACGCAAAACAGCGCCACCACCTACGTTCCCCTCGGCCAAAAGATCATCTGGATAGGCATCCCAATCTCCAATCTCCAATCTCGTAACCCCAAGTCACCAATCTCCCCCGCTCCCCTGCTCCCCATCACCTCATCCCCACTCCCCCAAACCTTCCTCGCCTCCACCCCCATCCAGCGCGACTACGTCGTCTCCCTGCGCCTCATCGGTTTTGCAGAGGACAACTTCCATTGGGCCTGGTGCGATGCCGTCGATGCCATTCCCGCAATGGGT
>JBNKHS010000549.1:0-552 GCA_050290485.1 Promineifilaceae bacterium (SeqCode)
GATGCGGGCAAGAAAGCATCCCAATCGGCAGCATATCAACCTGCATTTGTCTATCTGGAAACTGGGTTGGAACAATTAACGGCCGTTCCCGACATGTGGACAAATCATTATGACCTGGCGCTAGAGCTGTATACGGCCGTTACCCAGACCGCCTATGCCAGTTCACATTATGATGCGATGGAAGAATATGGCGACACTGTCATTGCCAACGCTCACAACCTGTTGGACAGCATCCCCATTTACGAGACGCGCATTGATGCCTACACCGTACAAAACCGGATGCAGGAAGCGATTGACTCCACCTTTCCCATCTTGCAAAAATTGGGGATCAAGCTGCCACAAAACCCCAGCACTCGCCATATTGCAATAGCCTACATCCAAACCAAACTCGCCCTGCGTGGACGCACCATCGAAAGTTTGCTTGATCTGCCCCGCCTTACTGATCCCGAGATGTCTGCTGCTATCCAACTCTTGTCTCGCGTTGGTGTCCCTGCGTATTTTTTGAATGCACAACTGTTTGCGCTTATTGTTCTAAAGAGCGTTCAGATTTAC
>JBNKHS010000550.1:0-552 GCA_050290485.1 Promineifilaceae bacterium (SeqCode)
CATCGTCCTTTGCCTCCTGGGCACGCGTCCGTCCGGCAGGTGTCGGCCCGTTCGATCCGCGTGCGTGGATACGGATACCGACGACCTCGGCGCCCCCGTATTCAAAGATCCGGGGAACACTAGCACGAATACCAATACTTACCGGTCGCGCGGACGTGGCCGAATCGACGCGCGGAGCGCTCGCGGCTCTTGCGCTGCGCGTGCGAGTGAGGTAAACGATTCGCCTGTAGTTCCGGTGCCGTAGCCAAGTGGTAAGGCGGAGGTCTGCAAAACCTTTATTCGGCGGTTCAAATCCGCCCGGCACCTCCACAATGCAGCGCTAGCTGTGAACGGTTTGGGTCGGCCGCGAGTGTCATCGGTGATGCTCGCGGCCGACGCGTTTGAGGGGCCGCAGCATGCGGCGCACCGGGAACCGATTGCTGGTGCTCTCGCCACGCACGCGCCGGTGTAGGTCTGTGGGCGCGATCTCGCACTCGCGCAAACCAGCGGTGCGCGGCGCACCTGGTGCGGGCGATCGCGTAAAATGAGGGTGCGTCGATGGGGCACGTTGGG
>JBNKHS010000551.1:0-549 GCA_050290485.1 Promineifilaceae bacterium (SeqCode)
CCAGGGGAGAAAAAGATATGGGTGATATCCTCACGCGGAACGCCTAACATGCCCCCAAAGGGTGGGTTAGCTTGTTGATGAGCGACAATATCATCCTTCGGTAATATGGGAATCTTTACCAAGTCAGTAACCGTCTGAATATCGCTTGGTTTGATGCCTGCCGCATCAAACCGTTCAGTTACGGCCGTTGCGTTTTCATACGCATGTTTTATCGTTTCTTGTAATTTTTTATCTAATTCGCTCATAATTTTCCTGCATCCACAAGTCAGTTTTATTAAACGAATAATGGATAACGAATAACGGATAATTGGCAATTATTCGTTTTCCGTTATCCATTATCAATTTATTACCCCAACCAACGTTTACGCCGTTTGTAATGTTTGACATCGCGATATGATTTTCGTTCACCAACGGCCGTTAATCCGAGGTAAAATTCTTTAATATCCGCGTTTTCTCTAAGTTGCGCTGCGGTACCATCGAGAACAATACGGCCGTTTTCCATTACATACGCATACTCAGCCGCCTGCAAGGCTACATTCGCGTTTTGCT
>JBNKHS010000552.1:0-548 GCA_050290485.1 Promineifilaceae bacterium (SeqCode)
GCCAAACGGCCGTTTCTCCTGCATCACCTCTTTCTTGCCATATTCGTAAAACAAATGTGTGATATTGCGGTGGTTTCTCAAACATAACATTCACTTTGGATAATCCGGTCAATCGTTTTATAATGAATAGTTAAGTAGTAACGGAAAACTGAAGAATGTGCTGATAGGCTTCAAATTATTGATATATTTTCTGCAGAACTCCATTCATAATTAGCATATGATCCCTTCGTTGATTTATCGCTAATTCATACTGACCACCATATTAATCCGATTTATCTGTATTTATTCCATCACTGTAAAAAAAATGAAGAAGCTGGAACTGGCTTTGTTAGGGCCACCAGATTTTAAATTAGGGAATGAAACCATCAATGACCTAGTCTTACGCAAGGGTTTGGCTTTGATTGCCTATCTGGCGGTGACGAAACAAACGCATTCGCGGGAGGCGTTGGCCGGTTTATACTGGGGGGAGATGCCGGAGGAGAAGGCGCGTCGGAATTTGCGGGTGGCGTTAACCAAATTACGGCCGTTCTTCGATGATTTTCTCATTA
>JBNKHS010000553.1:0-548 GCA_050290485.1 Promineifilaceae bacterium (SeqCode)
CACAACAATCAGTTTATGTGGCTGCTAAGGATAGTTTGTCTAGTGGATTTTATGTTTTCAGGCAGAAAGTTCAGAATATCAATAAGAAAGCTTGTAAACAAATATTTCATGCTCCTGAACCCTTCAACAAGGATATTGTGGTGGATGAACCCAACAAGGATTCTGTGACTGCAGTGAAGAATTTTTTTGGTTGTCTTCAAAAATATCAATACAAGGAATCATTGAAGGACCTAGGTATTCCAAGTAGGACCGTAGAAGAATTTTGGGAAGAAGGTGACAAAGATTATAATCAATTTGAGTATGGAAAGCCACTTGTTACAAAACAAGTCCATACAAAATTGATGTGACCCTTGAGGAGGTTACACGAGTGGTATTATCTTGCATGTGTATGTGGCTTTCAATTTATTGAAGGTCATTTTCCTAAAGCAGTTTTCAATAGTTCAAGCTTTCATCTAGACATCGAAATGTTTGAGATACACACTATCTATTGACTAAGAATACTCGACATTACTATGATGACCATCATGCACAATTAGTGCACGTATGTG
>JBNKHS010000554.1:0-547 GCA_050290485.1 Promineifilaceae bacterium (SeqCode)
AATCAATAAGAGTTAGCGCCACAAATAAGGTGCTACTTTATAGCCAACGGAGCGTGAGATGCACAAGGTGAATCCAGTAAAGAAAGAGTGAGGTAGACTTCAAAGAGACAATGATCTAGAGAAGGCCAATGAAGCAATCAATGATAACAAGGTTGTACAGGATACATTCAAGGTTGCATCAGGTACTTACACTCTTGCTCAAGGTTATAAGCACACTTGTGATTTAATGATTATGAAATGATGCACATGATATGGTGCGATGCAGAATGCGATGATGCAATGCCATCAAATTTTAGTGGATTGAGCAAGAATGCATGATACCAGCAACAACACCTGGATGACTTGATCAAACAGTAAATCACCCAACCTTTGAGCGAGAAGTTCTCAAAGTATGAAGGGAAAGAAATCTGCCATAAAGGGCAAATTTTGCTCAAGATCTTGATCGAAAACTTAATGGATAAAAGGATCTGGTGGTAGGTACTAAGATCATGAATAGGCACATAGACTCCAAAAGCATTGCAGTGAGTAGTTACACTCCCATGCAACA
>JBNKHS010000555.1:0-547 GCA_050290485.1 Promineifilaceae bacterium (SeqCode)
CGATGAAGTTTTGCAACTGCGGCGGCAGCAGCGGCCCACCAGCGGCCATCGAGTAAGCAGTGGAACCGGTTGGTGTGGCCACAATGAGCGCGTCGGCGGTATAGGTGGTTACCAGATCCCCATCTACCTGCAAGAGAAAGCGTACGACACGCGCCTGCCGCCCACGTCCGACGACGATGTCGTTGAGGGCGGTAAAAGTGTTGATAATACGGCCGTTTCTGCATAATTCCGCCTGCAACATCAACCGCTTTTCCGTCCAGTAGTCGCCTTCCAACAGCTTCTCCAGCTTTTGCGGCCACTCATCCAACTGTGCCTCCGACAAAAAGCCAACTTTCCCCAGGTTAATGCCAAACAAAGGGACAGCATGAGGCGAAGCCAACCGCCCTGCCCGCAGCAGCGAGCCATCACCGCCCAGCACAACAATCAAGGCACTTTCGGAAATGGCTTCATTGACGGCCGTACCGTTTTTATTCGATGACACCCATGTTTCCACGCCACGTTCCTTTAACCAGGACTCAATCTCTGCGGAAAGCGGCTTCGATTGGGC
>JBNKHS010000556.1:0-547 GCA_050290485.1 Promineifilaceae bacterium (SeqCode)
TATGAAGGACTGTAAGACACCATTGTTTTTGGGATGCAAGAAAGAACACAATAAGTTGCATGTTGTACTAACATTGTTACAAATGAAGGCTAGCAATGGTTGGTCTGATAAAGGTTTCAATGAATTGTTACAATTTTTGAACGATTTGCTTCCAAAAGCCAACGTGTTGCCTCGAAGCACGTACCAAGCTAAGAAAATTGTTTGTCTGTTAGGATTGGAAGTGGAGAAAATCCATGCATGTCAAAATGACTGCATGCTATATCGCAATGACAATGCCATGTTGAAGGAATGTCATGTTTGCGGAACATCACGATACAAGCGAAATGACAAAAATATCGATGAAGATGACATGGGGGAGAATAAAATGGTTAAAAGAGTGCTAGCTAACAAGGCATGGTATTTCCCCATAATCCCTCATTTACGATGGTTGTTCATGAACAAAGCAAATGCCGAGTTGTTGCAGTGACATGTAAGAGAGCACAAAAAAGTTGTAATGCTTCGTCATCCTACTGATGGAATATAATGGAGGAACTTTGACCGGAAGCAC
>JBNKHS010000557.1:0-547 GCA_050290485.1 Promineifilaceae bacterium (SeqCode)
GTGTTACACCACAAAATATGACACGGTGGAGCACGGCTTGATGGAGCGTGCATCGGAGGGTAACCCAGATGGATAAGGAGGCTAACACGACGTTATTGTGTAACCCGGATAATGTCTGGAGAAACGGGTAACTTGGTGGTGAAGGTTGACGTGAAGGAAAATGTGGAGGAAGGACCGATGATGGCCAATACTGAGTTGCTTGAGGCTTGGGTAAGCTCGGATAAGGCAGATTCAGTCTTGGGTAAAGCAAATGGGGTTATCCGGGTTGCTTCAGGTTTACCCAGGTTGGGTTAGGATTACCCGAGCTATCTTGATGCATTATCGGCCAAAATAAGCCTAAGTCAAGGTGGAAGGACGATGAGGAAGTTTTTGGGTGAGGCCAGTTGAAGGGTACCCAACCGGTTAAGGTGATTGGGGAAGGCTGGGTAAGCAGTTGGGTGCAACGAGGTGTTTCCCCACCAGGTAAGGAAATCGGATAAGAGGGCCGGGTACGATCAGGTGGGCAGAAGTCCGATCAGGAAGTGATCGGGTAAGGTAATTCGGTTGG
>JBNKHS010000558.1:0-546 GCA_050290485.1 Promineifilaceae bacterium (SeqCode)
GGTCATGGGGTCTATCTGGATGCTGGTTGGCTCTGTAAAATCAATGCCATCGCTTTCTTTTGTTTGTGATTTTGATTCGCGTTGAGAGCGTTCCGGCTGAGCTACGGGAGAAACATCTTCTATTTGAGATAAAGAAGCGGGTTCAATTGGTAGTCCCGCTGCTTGTAATCGTTTTTGCATTTCAACAGTAAAAATGAATCGGTTCCCGTTCTCATCAGTTGCCCATTGATCTCTGAAGTTCATCCGTTATTGTCTCCGTTTTGTCTGTTAGTCTGACTCAATAGTGACTGTCGTATTGCGTTCCATAATTTTACACCGTGTTATTGCAAGACGAACAATACTAGTATACAGGTTATTTCTTCTTTTTGCCTTTTTTGGTGGTTTTTTTACCGGCCGCACCATCGATTAAGGAAAGTTGTTGAGGCGTTACGGCCGTATCCCCCTCATCATCCACCACATCAGGACGCTCCATCATCTTCAGTGCTCCCGTAATCCGATTACGCTCCCCCACATTAATCACAGAGCGGGGTTTGACTGCGCGACTGC
>JBNKHS010000559.1:0-545 GCA_050290485.1 Promineifilaceae bacterium (SeqCode)
CGAAACGCTCGTCAACCAATTGAAAAAAGATTGGCAGCAAGCTAATGTGAGCGATGCCGAAAAAGCGATGCTCACCTATGCTGTCAAGCTAACCGTCGAGCCATGGAACATGGAAGAAAAAGATGTCATCAATCTGCGCAATGCAGGCTTTGCCGATACCGATATTTTGGACATCAATCAAATCGTCGGTTATTACGCTTATGTCAATCGATTGGCCGATGGCTTAGGTGTTGAGTTGGAGGCGTTTTGGCAGGAGAGCAAATAGATTTTGCCAAACAAACAACGTTTCATCCTTCATCCCTCATCCTTCATAATTACAAATGAATCTTGACAATGAGACTTCCTCATTTATAATCGAAAATAGTTAACAACTCAGCAATCAAATCATTGACTAGGACAAAAAACGATTGTACGACTGCTAGAGAGTGATGGTCATCGGCTGTAAGCCATCATCAGAAACCCAATCGCCAATACCCCCTAAGAGAGATTTTCTGAAAAGTTAGGCAAACTTTTGGTTTGCCTCTTTAGGGCAGACTTTTGGTCTG
>JBNKHS010000560.1:0-545 GCA_050290485.1 Promineifilaceae bacterium (SeqCode)
CCTACACTTGGTGTCAATCAACTGAAATCCTAGAGACCCGTTATGAATCCGCAGACCAGTGCTGAGCGCAGCTAAAGTGTTACGTAGATTAAGATAGCTATCCAACTTATCCCCTCTGTGCCTCTGCGTTAAATTATTTTCAAAGGAGAACGTTATGCTTATTGGACAAGCAACAAAAGCTGAAATTACTACTCAATTTGCCAATCATGTATCGAGTGGCAAGGTCGCCTTTTATGAAAGTGCGGGCATTAATTTTGTTATGGGTAAACGCGAAGGCATTTATATGTGGGATGTGGATGGGCATCGGCTTATTAATTGCCATAGCAATGGCGGTGTCTTTAATTTAGGGCATCGTAATCCGCGTATTGTCTCTGCCTTGCAAACGGCCGTTTCCGATTTATCCCATTACCTTCCTTATATTTCCCCCGAGCAGTGTGTGGGCAGCCGGATAGACGGCCGTTCCGATATGTATAACTTTGGTGCGATCTTGTATGAGTTGGTGACGGGGCATCCGCTCTTTCAAATTGAAGATGCCAGTGATGCCT
>JBNKHS010000561.1:0-545 GCA_050290485.1 Promineifilaceae bacterium (SeqCode)
CACTCAGACACTCTCTTTGGTGTGTGTTTCCTCACTTCGGCTCAACAGATATTCCTTTTTCATCCTACCCTCTAAAGGCTAAATATGTGGAGCTCATGGGTAAAGAGAAAGGATACAACTCAAGTCATGTATATTGCCAAGTTAAAAGATGGTCCAAAAAGAGCTAAGAAAATTTTCTCAATGATTTTGGAAAGGATTTTTGAAATGGTATGATGAAGGGGGAGAAAATCACATCAAAAGAAGATTTTTGAAGTTGAAGTGTTTTTCTCCTCTTAGAATATTGACTTCCCCTTTATTTGAAGAGACTCTTGGAGCTTTTCTTTTTCTTCCTTTTTTCTTTTTCTCCTTTTAATACTTTTTCTCTTTTTTTTTCTATGCTCCGTCTCTTGAGGACTTGGGGGTTTTGATGATATTTGAGGAGAAAATCACTTCTTCAAAAACTTCTTTTCAAATGGCATGACATGGATATACTAGCGGTGGACGCATATTCCTCAATGGAGTTATGCACATCAATATAGCTAAACCTTGATTATGAAGATGGGGGA
>JBNKHS010000562.1:0-544 GCA_050290485.1 Promineifilaceae bacterium (SeqCode)
ACAACGATACGCTTCGATAAACGCCTCTTGGGCGGCATCTTGTGCCTGTTGCCGATCACCCAAATAGCGCAAAGCGAGTGTATACGCTCTGTCTTGTACCTGTTCCACGATACGGCCGTAAGCGTCACTATCTCCATTTTGGGCAGCTATCACCAACTGATCTAATAACACGTCAAAATCACCTAAGAACCTATCCATAAAACCGCAGAGGTGCGACTATGGTCGCGCGGAGATCGCAGAGAAAAAGCTTATTCTCCGTGCCTAATTTTAGGATAGATATTTAAGTGATCTTTGTTTTCAGATTGGTTCAATCTCGCAGATTGAACCAATCTAACTGCAAATAATTCTATTTATTTTAATGTGCCGGGCACGATTGAAGTTTACTTGATAATCATCGGGAGGAAGACTTGTTTCGGGGCAGTGACAGTGATGTTTACGGCCGTTTCTGCCGAACTCTTTTCCCCATCATACGCTTTGTAACTAAATGAATCAGGTCCAGTATAGTTGTTGTTTGCGGTATAGGTTACCGTTCCATCCCCATTAT
>JBNKHS010000563.1:0-543 GCA_050290485.1 Promineifilaceae bacterium (SeqCode)
AACAAAACACCTTAGAAAAGAAACCATCACGCAACACGCATCGTTAAAGGTTTAACAACGACATAATGGCAAAGTAATGGCAAATGCTGCCTCCCAGCACAAACACATGCCAGATAGCGTGATTGTAGGGAATTTTTTCCAGCGCATAAAAGACAACGCCGATGGTGTAGACGATTCCGCCAGCCATAAGTAAGACCAGAGCAGCGGGGGGCAGCTTGGTGAGCATTTCTTTAATCATTAGTATGCACATCCAGCCCATCAGCACGTAAGCGGCCGTCGCAATCACTTCAAAACGGCCGATAAAAAATATCTTCCAGGTAATGCCGATGAGGGCCAATGCCCAGACTACCGCAAGCAGTGACCAACCCAACACGCCACGAATGCCAAGAATTAAAAACGGTGTATAGGTTCCAGCAATCAGCACATAAACGGAGGCATGGTCGAAAATGCGCAGCACTTTTTTGGCTTTGGGATGCTGAATGCTGTGATAGAGGGTGGAAGCTAGATAGAGAATGATGAGACTGCCGCCGTACACAGAAACGC
>JBNKHS010000564.1:0-542 GCA_050290485.1 Promineifilaceae bacterium (SeqCode)
GGTGGTATACAGACAATACCGGGCTTTGGGGAGACACGCCTTTTTTGCATTTAGGCGAACGTTTTTGGGTTGAGGCGGAAAAAACATCGATCGAGCGCTTCCACATTCTCCAGCTAGAAACAGGGGATTTACAGACGATTGAGTTGTGTGATCAAACATATGCTCAGGAGGAAGTTGTCGCTATGCTCAAGGGTGCTGGCTTTACGGCCGTTTCTGTTTATCCTGCCTGGGATGATTTGCCATTTTATGATGGGGATGAGTGGATTACGTATATTGCGGCAAAATAAGTGGTTTCTGGTATGAACAAATTCGAACGGATTCATGAAGCGTGATGCGTGATGCGTGAAATTGCTTATTCACGCATCACATATTACGCATTACGAAGGATCTACATCTTCAATCTCTTCTTCTACTGCTTCTACAACGACTGTTTTAAGTAGCGTCGTTTCTGTCCAAGAAGCTGCATTGGGATCAAAGTGATTCACAGCTTTGGTCATAAATGGGGTCAGGTGATCGCCCACATATTTAGGCAGACCGACTTC
>JBNKHS010000565.1:0-542 GCA_050290485.1 Promineifilaceae bacterium (SeqCode)
TATGATCTGTACCCCGTAGTTCGGCTGCTTCGGGAAAGCTGGTGGCCGGTTCGTAGCTGGGGCCGGATACGGCCGTTTCCGGCTCTTCTGCTTCCGTAGGCCCCGGTAAAGCCACTTCTTCAGTTGGCTCTGCTGCTTCTGCTGCCGGTTCTTCGGTTGTTTCCGTTGTCGGCGGATTGTTGCTGCTGATTTCTACTTCTTCTTCGGGCTCTGGACTACCAGCTGGACCACATGCGCTGAGCAATAGTAGTACGAGCAGTATGCCAATGAGATATTTCTTCATATGAATCCTCAAAAAGTTGGACGCTTATTCAAAATTTTTCGTATGATAACCTATTTTGCTACAATGGCGTAGCTGTCTAGTGTTTCGCTTCCAATTATCTATCCGACCAAAGGTGTTTGGTAAAACACTAGGCAAGAGTTAATCATCAGTGAGAGGTTTGTTTGATGCAAGGAAAATGGTTTTTACTTCTTGTTGTTATAAGCTTGTTTTTGGCTTTGGTGGGATGTGGCCCCAGCAGTGCGGTGACGGAGGAAGAGGC
>JBNKHS010000566.1:0-541 GCA_050290485.1 Promineifilaceae bacterium (SeqCode)
GGCAGCCAGCCGCGCCAGCCTTCCACATCGTGCCACTCCCCCAGACCGTCTTGCCACTGCACCACGGCCCAGGCTGACGACCAATCTGTCGGGACTTCCAGGGCAATTGTGGCGACGGCCGTTCCTTGCTCTTTGCTCCCCGTCGGTGTGGGCGTCGGGGCGCTTCGCGTTGGCAAAGCAGACCCGGCCTGAACCGGCGGCACCAACAAGGACAACCCAGCCAGGGCTGCCAGGATAATCACCAGCCAGAAATACGTGAATGTTCGGTTTAAATGTTTCATGTTGCTTGTTCCTTTTTAACTTGTGAGATTGGTCCAATCTTGTTAGTCTTTAAAAATTAAATCAGGTAACTGAAACCTTACTTGTCACTCCCGCGCAGGCGGGAGTCCAGGCGAATGGATTCCCGCCTGCGCGGGAATGACACATATAACCCGATTATTTTTTTAAACTACAAGGAGATTGGACCAATCTGTAAACTCAATACTTTATTTCATCGTCAGCCCTAATTCCGGGGCGGCAGGCTGCTGCTGGTCGCAGGTGC
>JBNKHS010000567.1:0-538 GCA_050290485.1 Promineifilaceae bacterium (SeqCode)
TTCCCAGTATCACATCAATCCCTTGACCATCCAGAACAATCAGGTGGGTCCTGTAAAATTTTCCCGCTAGGTTGAGATGGGAGCTCACAACTAGTTGCTTGGTGAAAATGGTTCTTCCTGGAGTGCGGCTCATATATGGTGTACCGATGCTTTTAACTGCTAACTTATATTTCTGAGTGTATGCCTTGCTGATGAAATCATGAGTGGCTCAACTATCAAATAGAAATAGCTCCTAGAATGTGTTACCAACATAGAATGTATAAAAGATGACTGCTCTGAACAACTCTAGATTTGTTGAGAAACCAATGAACTCCTAGAATTCCAATAAAAGTTAAGAAATAGATGGAGACAGCAAATCGAATATATAGTTACTAGTTGATAACTCCGCACCATGCTGCGGGATTTTAAAATACCTTATATCTATGTGAATTCACATGTTGATTATAATTTAAACAAAAGATAATCAAACTTAAAATGATAATATTATTACACTCCAACTAGTTGATAACTTTGTGCGATATTGTGGAAATTCAAAATA
>JBNKHS010000568.1:0-538 GCA_050290485.1 Promineifilaceae bacterium (SeqCode)
GGTCGTCTTTTAATTCCACACGGCGATACGATATTAATGACAGGCGATCAAATTACAGCCTTTGTCAGTGTGACAGATAAACATCAGTTTATATCTTGTATGAAGAATGTTGCTGCTGAACTTTAGTGAACGGGTTGTGGTTATATTATGTAGATTACGGCCGTATTTAGACAAATTGCCGAAAAAAAACGAGTGTATCTTTGTAACAATTGCCAATAGAACCCCTCCTCTATTTTCGGTATAGTTATATCGACTTGTGCTGAAATGCGCGGTTCAGTGGGAAATAGTGGGAAGAAAAGACCGGTTATCCGGTCTTTTCGCATTTATGGGGAGCTGATCATTTTTCTTTGTAAAGTTATGGGGTTACGGCAAGTTGTGGCTTTGTACTTTTTAAGCCTTGACTCAACATTCTGCTGTTGACTTTGCGGGAGATAGAAGTGGGGATAATTTTTGCCATGACACGATTGAGGCGACCTGTTAAATGGGTGGCTTTATTGGCCTCTAGTGCAGATAATCCTTCGGCAACACATTTTTCTAC
>JBNKHS010000569.1:0-537 GCA_050290485.1 Promineifilaceae bacterium (SeqCode)
ATTTTGAATCCAACTTTACAATTTTGTATCTCGGGCAAAATATATAAGGGAATGTCTTGCCTAGCTGTTGACAGTGTGATGTAACCTTGATCACATCACCTTTAAAATCATGTTAATTTTGAGTTCATGTTGCTTGCTTGGTTATTTACATGTCGGGCTTGTCTTTCCCTAATCTCAAGCTTACCTATACACCACCCAGAGCCAAATATGAATGAAAAGATTTGCTTTACCATGCTTACACTATTCTTGAGTTTTTGCAAATGTTAATTCTCTAGAGTTTGTGGCAAACTCTCAGTTGATTATACCTTCATTAAACTTTTTTCTAGCCTTCGTACACTCATGCTTGGTAATGCCCTATTCCAATAAAAAAAAGGCATAATCCACCAAGCATTCCACAAACTCCATATCAATCCCAACTTTCATCCTATTTACCAAGTGACGCAGGGAGATGATGTGGCAAAAAGCCCGGGCCCAACCGACACAAGGTGGGGCCAGCCAGGGTTTGGCATCTTTTTGAAATCTATTTCAACATGTGTC
>JBNKHS010000570.1:0-537 GCA_050290485.1 Promineifilaceae bacterium (SeqCode)
AAGGGGTGATAGGTTTTAATTTGTTCGTTCAGCTCGATTGGGTTGGCAATGGGTAAGATTTCAAAATCTTCTAGGTGGCGCTGCACCAAACTAATCACAATGGGATCAGGATCGATGAGGACGATATACGGCCGTTCCTCTTCTTCCGTTGTTGGCTCAATGGGACGTGTACGGTAAGACTTAGGAATCGGTTTATGCGAAGGGAGGGGTAGGCTAAAGCTAAAGGTGGATCCAACGCCTACTTCAGACTCAACCCAAATACGGCCGTCATGCGCCTCGACAAAACGGTGACAAATGGCAAGGCCTAACCCTGCGCCACCATGGGCGCGGCTCATGGAGTAATCAACTTGGTAAAACTCAGTGAAGATATTGGGGAGCAGATCTTCAGGAATGCCGGGTCCGGTATCTTGCACATGGATGATGATCTCATCAACGGCCGTTTCTACGGTAAGCATTACTGTGCCCACTTCCGTATAACGGCGCGCATTGTTGAGCAAATTGAGCAGCACTTGCCGAATCCGTGTGGGATCAATTTCA
>JBNKHS010000571.1:0-536 GCA_050290485.1 Promineifilaceae bacterium (SeqCode)
CATTTCACCAATCGCCTCGCCCAAGGCCTGAAATTTCTATGGTGTGGGCGAGGCAAAGCGAGAAATCTTGATTTGTTAGGCAATGGTATTAACGCTTTGCCTCGCCCCTACGCAACAATCCCCAAAACCCCATCGGCTTTGGCAGAGGTGATTTTTGTTGGGGTGATTTGGTTGAAGAGATCGACGCTGCCGTTTGCCGTGACGCGAATGTAGTTGTCTGTGTAGCCGACCCAACGTAAGCCGCCATTGTCTGCGCCAACGGCCGTTTCCCACAACACATCCACCGTTTGCCCGACATACTGGGTATGGAAGGCCAGACTGAGTTCATGTCCCAGAGCAATCATCTGGCGTACACGCTCTTTTTTGCTGTTGCCGGGAACTTGCTGTGGGAATTGGGAAGCGGCCGTTCCCGGGCGCGGACTGTAGCCAAAGACATGCAGCCGCGAAAAGCCAATCTCACGCACAAAGTCCAGACTATCGGCAAAATCCACATCCGTCTCACCGGGGAAGCCGACGATCAAATCTGTACTCAAATT
>JBNKHS010000572.1:0-536 GCA_050290485.1 Promineifilaceae bacterium (SeqCode)
CAAAAAAGTTAAATTCGGAAACGAGGCCTGAGGGTGCCGAAGGCTGACCTTAATACCGAGCAAAGGCCGCTTTGGCTTCGGCAGGCTCAGCCACCGCTTGTTTCAAAAGTTATCTTGCTTTGCAGACCTCCGAGGTCTCGGAGACCTCGGAGGTCTTGGTTAAATAAATTTATGAAACAATGTACTAAATTCCGAAATGAAGTTTAAAAACGAACACCGTTTCGAAATTCAGTTTCAGGTTACTGGCTATGTATTCACTAGCCCTTTAGGGTCATTAAGGAATCAAGACGATTATGGTACGATACCACTTGATAATCGATTGAGATAAACTTCTATGGAGCGCCAGAAACAAAGATTTCTACAACCGACAATTTAATTTAGGAGCAAAACGACCTGCCATGAACAAATCACCAGCCTATCCATCACGTCTTATCAAACTTACGGCCGTATTCCTTCTCACCCTGCTCTTCATCCAAGTGGGGCAAACCAACGCCGCCCCGCAAGCTGGCTGTACCAGCGTCACCGCCACCACATTT
>JBNKHS010000573.1:0-535 GCA_050290485.1 Promineifilaceae bacterium (SeqCode)
GAGATGCCCTGGAAAGCTGTGTATTCTCTTATCGCAGTGCTTGGTTTTGTGCTGATCATTATGGGATTTCAAACGGCGCGATTGAACCCCGAGGTAATTTACATCGCGCCCGTCTGGACCAGGCATATCACCTTTTTATTGATGCTTCCCGTGTTCCCGTTGTTGCTTGCCACTTATCTTCCGGGCCGCATTCAGGCGGCGGTAAAACATCCCATGCTGATTGCGGTTAAGACCTGGGCGTTTTCTCATTTGTTGTCAAATGGCAATCTGGCCGAGGTACTGTTGTTTGGCAGCTTTCTAGTGTGGGCGGTAGTGGATCGAATTTCATTAAAGCGCCGCCCGCTCAGACCGGTAAAAGGGGCACCCGCGAGCAAATATAACGATGTGATCGCCATCGTCGGTGGTTTAGTGCTCTATGCCGTATTCTTGCGGTGGGGGCATCGCTGGCTTATTGGTATGCCGCTTATTGCGTCTTAGGGACGTGGTGCACGAAATAATTTCCGGTTTTCGTGCACGCCCCTTAGCCAGCACTTTC
>JBNKHS010000574.1:0-503 GCA_050290485.1 Promineifilaceae bacterium (SeqCode)
ATCCATGGGGTCTTTGGCTTGTGAGAAGGTGGTGGGGCGAGTTCGCAGGAACTCCGCCAAACGAGACTGCTGCGGTGGTGGAGGTGGGGGTGCTTGCTGCTGGTTGGGCTGCATGTTGTTGAGGGTCTGCAGCATGGCTTGCATCAGCTGGTTCTGGGTGGTGAGTAGTTGTTCCAGGTTAGCATTGTTGTTGTTGTTGTTGCTGGGTTGGCCGTTGCACTGGCTGTTCCTTGTGTTCACCATCTGATGGTTTGGTAAAAAGGGAAAGTGAGATCCCACGTAACCCAACTATATGCACAAGGGATATGGGGCAAATGCTGCCATTTTATTTATCTTAATATAGATGAGGTCGTGGACAAGGTGCCAAAGCAACCCACGACTCCCAATAACACGCACAAACACAACATCAATCATCAAACAAGCAATGACTAACGCCACATTATTACTGACTCAGGTGACTCCTAATGACTGCAGGATCCGGAGGGGGAGTAGCTGCTCACTGC
>JBNKHS010000575.1:0-535 GCA_050290485.1 Promineifilaceae bacterium (SeqCode)
GTTTAACGGCCGTTCCCACCAGACTGCCTCCAAACAATACTTAATGAGAAATTGTTTCAACACCTCAAAAGGTTTAACGGCCGTTCCCACCATGGCATTAATTACAGCTAAGTGGGGGTTTATTGTTTCAACACCTCAAAAGGTTTAACGGCCGTTCCCACTTTATGTGATGGGAGAAGTCTGACTTCTCGCATCGTTTCAACACCTCAAAAGGTTTAACGGCCGTTCCCACCTTATTTGCAGCACTATTCACAATTTACCACATACAAGTTTCAACACCTCAAAAGGTTTAACGGCCGTTCCCACGTAGCCGTACTTGGACACAAGCCGATGCCAATACTGGTTTCAACACCTCAAAAGGTTTAACGGCCGTTCCCACGGTCTTAATATCGTTATTCGTAATCCCTAGAAACGTTTCAACACCTCAAAAGGTTTAACGGCCGTTCCCACGGGAACTAATGTAGGAGTTTATCTCCACCTTATGAGGTTTCAACACCTCAAAAGGTTTAACGGCCGTTCCCACGGTACAAACGTT
>JBNKHS010000576.1:0-535 GCA_050290485.1 Promineifilaceae bacterium (SeqCode)
CAAGACTTCAATTCCGTCTGTGTCTAACTAAACGACCAGTCTAGATCAAACCGAATTTCAAACTGGACCAAAATTTTCCATGTGGAACGGACGAGTAATGAGCAGTTTGAGGCTAAAACGAACGAGTTTGAGGTCCATTCAAACGAGGCTTTAAATTATTGTTGTCGTTGATTTTTTGCGCTACGTTTGATAAGTCATATTTCAACTTTCTTCAGTAATAAAATAAATTATAATAAAATATATAATATATTTTTAAAATGATAAATTGCAAAAATTCACTTACAAATGAGGGGGTTTTCATTTGCCCACCTACAAAAACTTTTTGTTCAATCAAACACTTACAAGTTTTAAGTTTTTCAGATTCTCACTTATATCCACTTGTGTTGACCATCACATTTGACAGTCAAGTGTGAACAAAATATGACACGTGAGCACCTCATGTGTTATTTTTTCCTTTTC
Organism: Promineifilaceae bacterium (SeqCode); assembly: GCA_050290485.1. GTDB lineage: Bacteria > Chloroflexota > Anaerolineae > Promineifilales > Promineifilaceae > JBNKHS01. The sequence goes on from JBNKHS010000576.1 coordinate 460, forward strand.
TATATCATATGAATTATTAATGCTATTTTTCTTTTTTATACCCTACTAATTATTAAACACTAGTTGATATGCTGCG
>JBNKHS010000577.1:0-534 GCA_050290485.1 Promineifilaceae bacterium (SeqCode)
GAAGGAGGGCAGAGCATCCCTTGTTTTGGATCTTGGGCTTAAAGGCCATGTGGCTCGGGCCTATTTGTACTAGCTGGGCCGTGCTCCTCTAGTGGGTTGAGCCCAGTTTCACAGTACCTTTTTCCATTTTCATTTCAAATTAATTCAATTCAAATTCAAATCTTGTTTGAACTTTGTAAATTCATAGAAACTTTGTTAAGTTCGTTAAAATTATAAACTCAATTCCATAATTTGAATTCAAACATAATATATGATATAAAATTATAAAATAATTTATTTAATCATTAATTATAGATTTAATTATTAAACCTTGATAATTAGTTGTTAATTCATAATTAATTATCATTAATTCCAAAAATTATGGAAAATTTCCAAAATTAGTTCCAAGCTATCCAAACCTAGAAAACTTGTTAGAACCCCCTGTTCATAAGGATTGGCTATGCTTTTTGCATTTTTCTACCTTGATTAGTTTGAACCTTAAGTAATTGAGGTGATAACTCTTTGTCACGTCAAGTTTTTGCCATGAACGCTTCT
>JBNKHS010000578.1:0-531 GCA_050290485.1 Promineifilaceae bacterium (SeqCode)
GGGCACAGGTGCGGAAGTCACGCTTGATGTTGCCGAGCCAATCACGCAGCGCACCGTCCTCGACGCCTTGGAGGAAAAATACCCGATGCTGCGCGGCACGATTCGTGACCATGTGACCCAACAAAGACGGCCGTTTCTGCGTTATTTTGCCTGTAAAGAAGATTTATCCCACGACTCTCCAGACAAACCCCTACCTGCTGCAGTCATCTCTGGTGCAGAGCCATTTATGATTATCGGTGCGATTGCTGGCGGCTAAGTTAAGCCACACATCCTTCACTCTTGCGCTTGAATTAAACCTCCAAGGTTTTTGAAACCTTGGAGGTTTTTTGTGCGGATAGTAAAAAGTGTAACGCTGTTAATACAACAAGCTCCACATTTGCTGTTAAATACCAAAGTTACAATTCAACTATCGTTCTCAGCAATGTGAAAGATCCTTCATATTAATGCTTTGTTTCACTCAACATATGATATTTTAATTGCTGTAAATTTGCCTAAAATAACGAACCCAAACAACTGATAAAGAATTTATTC
>JBNKHS010000579.1:0-530 GCA_050290485.1 Promineifilaceae bacterium (SeqCode)
GTCGAAGCTGCGTTCAATGGTAAATTGACGCAACCTATCGATCATGCCCGTAATGGTATGATATTGAAAATCTTTTGCAGTCGGGTTGAAATCAATCGCATAAAAATCAATATGATCATACGGTTTGAATTTATCGTGAAGAAATTTCGCTTTTGCTCCTTGCAATCCGCCACGCGTCCCATAACCATGTAGAAAAATAACCGTGTCTTTTATTACCATTTACTCCTCTGAAAACAACATTTGTAGAGACGTCGCCGCTGGCGCGTCTTCTTCGTAAATAAACCGCAGAGTTCGCGGAGAACGCAGAGAAAAAGAGACAACAATCTGCGAAATCTGCCCGACCTATGGTCGTAAATCTGCGGATAAATATTTTCATTCATCATGGACGATGACAGTCGATGTCGTCTCCTTTAACAAAAAAGACGCAGCTTTTGCTGCGCCTTTGTAGCCTTTAGTTTCGCCTTTGCTAAGTTGGATGCGAAAGAATTGCCTACATAAACGCCATGTTTGTGGGCAATCCGTATCAAATT
>JBNKHS010000580.1:0-530 GCA_050290485.1 Promineifilaceae bacterium (SeqCode)
CGAACGGAAACCGAGTTCCCGACCAAAGAAGGCCTGCGGATTTTTGAGAACGTGCTGCGGCCAGCCTACGACAATACAGGCACTGTAGTAGCTCTCGTCGCCACGAGACAGGATATCACCGACATACGGGAGGCAGAAGAAGCACTGCGTAAGTCGAATGCTGAGTTGAAGGAGCGCACCAACGAACTGGCCGCCGCGTTGGATACGGCCCGACACTTGCGCGATCAGGCCGAAAAGGCGAATCGCGCCAAGGATACATTTCTTGCCAATATGAGCCATGAACTGCGCACACCGCTTAATGCCATTCTGGGTTACTCGCAACTGATGGCCCGCGATGTGCATATCACGCCCACACAGCAGAAGTATCTGGAGACGATTGCCCGCAGCGGCGAGCACCTGCTTGGTCTGATCAACGATGTGCTTACGATGTCCAAAGTCGAAGCGGGGCGCACCACACTCCAGGAAGATGCCTTCGACCTGCATCGACAACTTCGCGGCTTGCAAGAGATGTTTCAACTGCGCGCCGACGA
>JBNKHS010000581.1:0-530 GCA_050290485.1 Promineifilaceae bacterium (SeqCode)
TGTCGTCGATCACCATGAATGAAAAACTTTATCAAAGATTATTCAGATTTCGCAGATGGTGACAGCTTTTCCAGCTTTCCCCTCTGCGGCTCTGCGTCTTTGCGTTAAATTATTTTCAGAAGAGGTTTTCATGAGAGAGTTACTGGATTATTTAGCAACAACGCCGGAAAACGGCCGTTTTCAAACCTGGCAAGTCAAACGGATTGGCGGCAGCGCCAACAACATTCTCTATCGCGCCACCCGTGAGGGAACAGATCTTGCCGTCAAATTCACCATTCGCGATGCACGGCGCAGGGCCTGGCGCGAATACAATGCGTTCCAAGCCGCGCACGAAGCAGGTGTGCCTGTCTTGCCCAAGCCCATTTTGCTTGATGAAGAAACCTATGCCCAGCCGGTTGTCGTTGCGCAATGGCTGGAAGGAGAGGTTACGGCCGTTCCCCCACAAACAGAACCTGAATGGATTCAATTCTTGGAACTTTATGTTAAATTAAGACAGATCACACCGCAAAGCACAACATTAGAAATTCCAA
>JBNKHS010000582.1:0-509 GCA_050290485.1 Promineifilaceae bacterium (SeqCode)
GATCAATTGAAGATGCAAAACAAGAGGTCTCAGAGCAACAACTTATCCAATGGAAGATTTTTCAGCATCTCCAACAAGTAGTATATTTAGCCTCTATAATTTGATTTAGTTATTGGTTTGTTGAATTTGAGGCTTAAAAAAATTGTTCTCTCTAATGGTCAGACCCTAAAATCACATTATTAGGAAAGAAATCATATTATTAGGAAATAAATCATATTATTAGAAAATAATATATTGATAATTATGTGAAAAATAATGATATAGCCCTAATAGGCCAGGCAATATATTTAGGACCCAGGAGGCTGAGCTTTATAATCATTTGATAAGTTTTTGTAAAATAAGATCATTATTGAATGTTGTTTTATAGACTTAAGCACTATATTTTAAGATATTATCTTATTTAGAACATATGTTAAAGATGCTCTTAAAAAGAAAATGAAGTTAACCAGAAAAAACAATTGTCAGCATGCTACATGCAACCTTAATTACACCTACCCCATAACATGGAA
>JBNKHS010000583.1:0-529 GCA_050290485.1 Promineifilaceae bacterium (SeqCode)
GACCTAACAGAGAATCCAATTTTGTCTACTTTTGGTGTGAGCATTATCTTACTTATATTTAGCTGGAGGCTCATAAAATGTGGGCTTTGGCTTTTTAGTAATTGGTCTCACATTTCCTCTACTCTCATCAATTATGACATTTTTACCTTTGGTTGTCTCAGTCTGTGATGGCCAAACCAGAATTTTCTTACCCTCAAGATTGATTACACCTTTTAGGAGTATTTGACTATTTGATGAATGCCCCCCAGCATTTAAATGATCTCTAAACTTTAACTGGCCTTCCTCAATAGCCGATTGCAATTATCGGTGAAATACATTGCAATCACAAGTATTATGAGAAAAAGAATCATGTCATTTTCAATATTCACATTTTCCTAATTCTTTAGACGATGATATGACACGATCAGTAAGAATTCTAATTCTTTTCTCTAATACCAAGGTATCAAAGATCTCATCGTAATTAGAAATGTCAAATGTGTATCCTATTTTATTTTGCCGATTATTTTGGACAACTAGATTTAGAGCTAAG
>JBNKHS010000584.1:0-528 GCA_050290485.1 Promineifilaceae bacterium (SeqCode)
ACCGTTAGATTATCATTAAATATTTCTCTAAATGCTCAAATTGCCCTTGTGTCTTGTTACCTCTTACAAGTGGAACCTATTTTGCAAATTTGAATATATTTGAATTTTCATCAATGAAACAATTCATTTTCAAAAAATTTCTTCACCAAATTTGTTCTAGTCTTTTTATAAAATTTTCCTGATTTTTTATTTTCTAAAAAATTGAATTTGAATAGATTTGAATTTTAACCAACGAAACAATGTCATTTTTGAAAATTTCTTCACCAATCTGCTCAGAATTTGTTCTAGTCTTTTTACAAATTTTTACATGATTTTTTTACTTTCTAAAAAAATCGAATTTGAATATAATTGAATTTTAACCAACGAAACTATGTCATTTTTGAAAACTTTCTTCACCAATCTGCTCATAATTTGTTCTAATTTTTTTACAAAATTTTTCCAGATTTTTTTTATTTTTTCAAAAATTTTGAATTTGAATTCCTAAATTTGGCGCAGTCCGTCATGGTCAAACTAGTCTGTCATGGTCAC
>JBNKHS010000585.1:0-526 GCA_050290485.1 Promineifilaceae bacterium (SeqCode)
AGCAAACATACATGTCATTCAATGTTAGGAATGCAATGAATGTATTCTTCTTTCTTACCGCCATAAATGCTTGCATCTGTGTGTTGTAACCAGCACACAAGTGTCTTGTCACTCTATTATCTTCTCTTTCCACCGCCAGCACATCTTGCATCGCTCTAAGCTGATTTTCCATCCTCTCATAGTTCAAGTGTATCTGAGAGACACGAGGTGTAAGACCAGAAGACGTGGACGAATAACTTTGCCTCGACGTCATTGCCTCCCTGAAGTTCAGCACCCCATCGAATAGAGCAAACCTTCAAAAAAGAGCAATCAATAGTAGTAAGAGGTATCGTGCCTCTTATTCACAAAGTTAAACAAAATAATGCATCAGTCTCACCGTCCATGTGCTTTTCCGCCTCCGCTGTCATAGACGGCCTGATCGTCAATGGGCTCCTCATCGTAGTTGAAGCCTTCACCGTGTTTTTTCACCACTTCTTCCTTATACTTTTCCTGCAAGGAGAAACAAATTGTAGGCGTAACAACACCG
>JBNKHS010000586.1:0-526 GCA_050290485.1 Promineifilaceae bacterium (SeqCode)
CGTGGCGATATTTCCTTCAACTTTTACCCATTCGTCTTCTTTTGTATATTTCAAATCCGCTGGAATTATCATGACTCTCTCCTGCTAAAATATTGAATCAGCTAGCTGTTGACAAAATAAAAGGACGCATCGCAATACAAAGTATTGCTAGCGTCCTCTGTCATCAACCTGAGAGATTCACTGCGAATTTTTTCGCAACTTGCCCCTTCGGTGTGTGCAGCGTCCATCGCACACTTTCCAGAGTTACCCAGCCGCACGGTCCTTTTACCTGAGAGTTTCACTGCAAATCTTATTTGCAATTTGCCCCTTCGGTGACCATTGTCAGTAATCGGTGATCGGTAATCGGATTACGGATTACGGATTACCGGATACCGTACAGATTCTCTCCCGAACGGCCGTTTCCGGTATAAAATTGTAAAATGCAAAGGTGCGTGTTCAAATTACATTGTACGAATCGTCCATCCAATATGCAAGTATCATTTTTTATTTTTGCGCTAAATCGAAATTATGCTATAAAATCCCCTTT
>JBNKHS010000587.1:0-526 GCA_050290485.1 Promineifilaceae bacterium (SeqCode)
ATATATGTAGAATACTCATGATCATGCATCATATTGCACTTTGCACCCCATGCATTGTACTAGTTAATTGTGGTCATCTTTTGCATATATGATGGATCACGTGGAGCCGAAGACGGAAATTCAAGTGCAGCAAGTCCAAGGAGTGTTCGGAGGACCACAAGCGTCAAGTTGCGAGGATGCTAACATTGCTGTAATCAAGGCAAGGCCTAGTGCATCTAACCACATTTCTTGAGCTTTATTTATCTTTATATCTTATTTATGATTCTTGATTGTGCATTAGGTTGATAGGTGTTGAATTGATGCCTAATTGCATTAAGGTGACCTTCCGATCTATCCTTGATGATCCTATGGCCAGAGATATATCATTAGCCATGTCTAGGCATAGTTGTAGGCAACGGTAGATGGCCGAGTGGTCGGAAGACCACGTGGCGGCCATAGGTCCCTTTAGAACTCAAACTCTGATTTAGTTGATATAAGTTGGATAAAATGTAGACCGGGCGGGGCCCGTAGGTGGAAAGGGGAGACT
>JBNKHS010000588.1:0-526 GCA_050290485.1 Promineifilaceae bacterium (SeqCode)
GGCTTGTGCACTCTCAAGTTGCAAGTCAACTTAATGGTGCCAAGCTGGAACTCAAAGAGCTCAAAGCTCATTCCTTGTTTCTAGGTGCATGCACTACCTGTCCATTTCTTAAATCTGATTTGAAGGCTTGTGCCATTGTGACTAAAGATCTTAAGCATCAAATTGCTCATTCTTCTCGCTACAGTGTTTTATCCCCTCCGTGTGATGCGTATGGCTCTCTCAAGGGTATGCTTTTCCATGCTACCAAAGAGAACACCGAGCTTCAGAGAAGCAAGGAAAGAGAGAAGAAAAAGAAAAGGAAGGAAAAGAGAAAAATATGAAATTTTTTCCAAACTTGAAAATTTTTGGGGAGAAAAATGAAAGACAATTTATGAAGTTGGTAAAAAAATATTTTTGTAAAAGAAAGATATATGCAGAATTATAAATAAATAAATATGAGCTTATGTTTAATTAAATTAAAACAAATGGACTAAGATGTAAAATCTGAAAATTATGGAATGAAAAGAATTATTTTTACATCTAAGAC
>JBNKHS010000589.1:0-525 GCA_050290485.1 Promineifilaceae bacterium (SeqCode)
CGGCATTTTTTGTAGGTGTGATGTTGGTTGCGATTGTGATGACTTTTTTCGCGAGTCGGTGGATGAATCGGATGCAGGCGGCATGGACACAAAACATCTTGACTGGCTGTGGGTTGATGATGATTGGCTTTGGCTTAAAAATGGGGTATGGATTGATGCTTGCTTTGTAATTTATTTGGTACGGCGGATTGCCAATCCGCCCCTACAATTGGTATCAATCCCTTGAATTTCGAAAGATTGATGATTTTTTAGCGATACAGGTTACGCTTTTACTAAAATCCCCGGTACTTTATTTGTAATTTTTCTCAACCAGAAAAAGCAAGTGCCGGGGACTTGGCGTAGTCATTATCCGTTGATCTGTGCTATAAACGTAGGAACAACTTTGTGTCTGTGTTGTAGCTTGTATTGTTATTATTTGGGAGAAGCTCCATGCGTAAACGGCCGTATTTCTTACAATTTCGTTATTCGATGTTGTGCCTTGTATTTTTGTTGCCATTGCTGTTGCTGTGGCAAGTGACTACATCT
>JBNKHS010000590.1:0-523 GCA_050290485.1 Promineifilaceae bacterium (SeqCode)
TGTGGAATTGCCAGCTTGTCATCACTTCTCTCTCAGGTCAAAAAACGGCACAATTGTATCCAAACTCCGCATATTGCAAAATTCGCCCCAAATCTCCATTCGTGATACAGATAAGAATCAGGTCGAGGGCTGCGACAGGCTCAGCCCGATCCCGCCTTCGACAAGCTCAGGCGATACCTGTATATTTACGATAATAATTCACGTTACGCATGTTTTCAGGTGACTGTCATTTTGCAAATGACAGTCACCTCTGGTTTAATGAACTTTTTGCGTAACATCAGTAAGTAATAAGATGAAAATTGCCATGATCGGCCCCTTTGGCCTGCATCCCAACCAAACCATGCGCAGTCGTGCGCTTAAACTGGCACACGCCCTCGTCCTGCGTGGACACGAGGCAGCGCTTTTCATGCCTCCCTGGCATACGCCGCAAGAAGCAGACAAAACATGGCAAGAAGGCCGCGTGACGCTGCGTAACGTGCCTCTGTACGGTGGCACATTGGGTATCAGTCGCCGCCTGGTGCAT
>JBNKHS010000591.1:0-523 GCA_050290485.1 Promineifilaceae bacterium (SeqCode)
GTATGGTATGGTATTGTTGGCACTTCCGTGGGATTCAGCGGCGAGATTGTTGGCACTTCCATGGGATTCAACTGGGAATCCTGTGGTGGTGCCCAAAGTGTAGCCCTCAAGGCTGCGTTTCAGGTAAAAGCTCAGGCGGAGGCTAAGTTCCATATGTACTCCTTTGTTTTGCGCTGATGACTTAATGAGTCCCCATGGATCGATCCGGGTTGTCAAAAAGTGGTGCAACGTGCGCAACGACCTCATCCTCAGGTGTTTCATTAACCTGGAGGGGCTGAACTGCGAAGACTTGCTAGAAGGCGTAATCCTCGAGCTCGATGAGCTGGCTAACGGTCTGAGACTTGGCACTAGCAGGTGTTTACGACTCACATGCACGATGGCTTCGATTGTCCAAGTTCAAGAGACTATGCAAACACTAAGTCTGGGCTAATGTGTGGGCAAAACCCTTATCGATAAATAGAATAAGGTCTAAAATGTTGGATTGACATGACTCGAACTCGTGGCAAGACAATGTATGAACTTG
>JBNKHS010000592.1:0-522 GCA_050290485.1 Promineifilaceae bacterium (SeqCode)
GGCTGACCGGCGGATGCGGGGGTGGCGGCGGTGCATTGCCACGAGCGGGCTGTCCACGCCCACGTCCGCGTGGAGCGGATCCCTCGGGAATGTCAAACACGTCATCGTCGGTGTTCCTCGTGTGCACCATCTGCCATAAACAGCTTTGCATCATTAGGTATTCAAAACAGTCCAGTAGAATATGATGTAAGCCATGCATAAGGTAAACACAACATATAGCAAAAGAGGCAATTGCATTTAGAGCATAACGTCCATTCCCATCCATTACTTATCCATCATCCAAGGTTACATCCCAATTACACGACATCAGAGTAAGTGGCTGAAATGAAACCCGCCTATCAAAAACAAAAGGGGCACAAGAACTTTGTTCTCACGCCACGGGTTACATTTGAGGTTACAAGCTACCAAGCTATTTGTTAGCCTAACCCATTCACACAAAATAACAAAATTCAGTCCACCCTGCCTTCCCACATGTCCGTCACCTACTCCTCGTCAACATCTGACTCCGCGTCGGGCTCAGCA
>JBNKHS010000593.1:0-521 GCA_050290485.1 Promineifilaceae bacterium (SeqCode)
TGTGAAGTCCTTGAGCAGAAGTTCCACGTCAAGATCGGGCAAATGACTCTTCAGCAGTGCCATAGCATTGGCCACTACCGTCGAAATCATCAGGACGGAGGAATCTTCACGCTTGGACAACGCTTGCCGAGCCGTTTCCAGCAACAACCCTTGGTCTTTCTTCTCGCCCTCAGCAACAACGAGTCTCTTCTCCGCATCTGCAAGCCTGGCCTCAACTTGCTCGAGCAGTTTGTTAGCCTCCTGCTCCCGGATCATGGCATCATCCAGATCTTTGGACTTGGAAGCCAAGTTATCTCGGGTAATAGTATAGGCAGCCTGGGTCGTATTCAGCACCTGAGATAGCTTGGCCTTTTCAACATCAGAATCTTTGAGAGCCTGTTGTGCTTCAGCTAAAGCTTTGACAACGGCAGATCAGGCGGTTTTTTCTTTGGACAGTGTCTGCTGTGCTGCCGCCAGTTGTGCTACTAGGGTTGTGAGTCAATATTGTCAAGAATTAGTGAAGAGTGTCAAGGGGACCGAAG
>JBNKHS010000594.1:0-520 GCA_050290485.1 Promineifilaceae bacterium (SeqCode)
TATTTGAATTACCCCATTTAATTTCAGAATTTACATGAGCCAAATAACCTGATAAATGAAGTTTATTTTACTTATCTTGGAGTATACTTTATCATCTATTGTGGTATTTCTTTTTATATTGAAGTTTGAAGTATATGAAGTCCATGCATTACAATATTGCATTTTTGCACCCTCCTTTGGTATGCATAAGAAGACACCGTAGCCTGATGTTGGTGTGGTAAGTACCGGTAGTAATGCACGTTGAATTGAGCAACGTGGTTGCAGCGCTCACTTCCTTTTGTTGGATTTGAGGGTAGAAGTGAAGACATGCATTGCATCTCATATCATTGCATATGAATTATGAAGGGAGATATATATTGTTATATGCAGTTTGTTCTATATATGAAGATATCCATTATTCTATTGTTTATTTACAATCTTATATGTTTAAACTGCTGCTTAATCAACTGTGATTTAAATAACTTGTTAAAGCAATTTGTTTGTTGAGCTTAATCAACCTTGCTCGTACTTTCGAGATTAG
>JBNKHS010000595.1:0-519 GCA_050290485.1 Promineifilaceae bacterium (SeqCode)
CTTGAGGTTGTCGTTGGTGCTGCCAAACGATCAATGAGGCGCACAGGAATGCCTGCTGCTTTTAATTGTCCTGCGAGGATCATTCCTGTAGGGCCGCTGCCGACGATTAGGACACGATTTGTTTCACTCATATTTTCCTCCATAACTTGTTTCGAGTTGTCAATCTTTCAGACAGAAGATGCCTTGTGTGGCCAGGGCACATCAAGGTTAATAACGGATCGCTAGATTGGTTGAACTACCAATAAAGATAATGAATACAAGGACTCACTTTAACTATAGCGGAATACGGCCGTTTCGGCATCATAAATTACGTCCTTGCTGGAGTAAGGGATGATTTAACGCAAAGACCGCAAAGAATGAAAGGTGCAAAGCTTTTTTCTTTGCCTCTTTTGCTCCTTCAATGCTTTGTGTTGAAAATTTAACTTCGGTAAAAGCGTGCATCAAAAATGACAAGATTTTACGCAATGCGCAATACGCAATAAAATTAGAAATAGATTTCAGATAAAAACGAAAAGTAGG
>JBNKHS010000596.1:0-517 GCA_050290485.1 Promineifilaceae bacterium (SeqCode)
AGCGAGCAGAATGTGTAATGGATGGCGCTGTCCCATCGTGGCGTCGAATAGTTGTGCGGTTTGTGTTTCTGTAGGCAGTACCCGACGCGGTTGGTCGGAGAAGATGGCGGCGAGGGCGTTGAAGAGCTGCGATGGTTTGATCGGTTTGGTGAGGAAGGCGGCGAAGTTTACGGCCGTTTCCTCAGATTCCTGCAACGCTTCGCGACGACCTAAAGAGGTGAGCATAATCAAAGGGAGATTGGAGATTGGAGATTGGAGATTGCGAATATGTTGAGAGAATGTGAGGCCATTCATTTCCGGCATTTGCATGTCTGTGATGATGACATCGAAGAGCTTGCCATTTTGCAGCCAGGCCAAGGCCTCATTGGGTGATCCCGTTGCGGTGGGAATCATTTGCCACGATTCTGCTTGCAAAGTGAGGATGCGGCGATTGGTGGCGTTGTCATCGACAATGAGCAGACGTTTACCGGCGAAATCGGGTTGTTCTTCTTGCAAAAACGGCCGTTCAGGAACAGGT
>JBNKHS010000597.1:0-516 GCA_050290485.1 Promineifilaceae bacterium (SeqCode)
ACTAGTTTTAGTCTAAATTAAGATTGATAAGTTATGAAGCTCAATAGTGAGCCTATCCTTAAGAAAAGGTTATTTTGTCGTTGTTTCTGATTAAATTGGATCTGATGTAAAGATTCAATTAGAAAAGAAATTGAGTAAGTTTGTTAATTAGCATTATCATGGGATTTTGCTGAGATTGAGATTCATCATCGCATTTATTAAGTATGATGTTATCATAATATTCTAGCACAAATGATTTTCATCATCGTCATGATACAATAAGTGTGATAATTATCGTTTTGATGACAATTTAGAAGTGGTTACAATTGTCATGTAACTATATTTTAATGAGCATTACAATAATTATGACTGAGTAATCAATTTTCAACAATAAAAAAAGTTGAGCCCTGGTGGAGCCAGTGTCGTCGACCCCTTCGCACGCCGGATTCTTGCGCCCGTCGACCCCTTCGCCAGGCCAGACCCGTAGGCGGCGGTGGAGAGCGCCGTCGAGGGAGCGTGAAGCAGGCGCGCACGAGC
>JBNKHS010000598.1:0-515 GCA_050290485.1 Promineifilaceae bacterium (SeqCode)
CCACCAAACCACCACGACAACAATAAGCAAACCGGCTAAGACAGCCATTGCTTTCACACGATTTCTTCTTGCGGAAGACGTATCTGTGGAAACGGCCGTATCTATCTCCGGCTGCCAATCATCCTCATCCGTTTGCCAATCAAAAGACATGGTTTACCCTTGCGTGATGCGTGATGCGTGATGCGTGATGCGTGATGCGTGATGCGTGATGCGTGAAACATAATACTTGATGCCCTAATGTGCAAATCACCTAATCACCCAACACCTGACACCTGATACCTGACACCTCTCCCCCCCTCACCGATTCACCCAGGCCAAAGACGTACATTCACCCGCATCATGCGTAAGCAGTTCCTGGTAGTCGTATGCTGGCGCGTATAGCCAGACAAAGCCATTACTGTATGAAAAAGCGAACCAATTACCATCAGCGGACCAATCAAACGTAAAAGCGGGCATGAAAGAACTAAGCCCTGTCTCAAAAACTTCGGCCTCATTGGCCGCAATGTCATGGACAT
>JBNKHS010000599.1:0-515 GCA_050290485.1 Promineifilaceae bacterium (SeqCode)
TCTCTTAATGGTCTCTTTGTGAGGATTAACTCTTATTTTTACAAGTCTTGTCACAATGGTTGAGTATAGTTACTTAAATACCTGCTTGTATACCTTGTGAAGCACCCTAATTTTGATCTCATTCATAGCATCTCATACTTCTCTCGATTTGTGCTTGATGAGTTCATTGCCAAAGGGGGAGAGAATGTGCACAAAGTTGGTAGAACTCTTTTGCTAACCAGGTGGTTGTGAAAAGAAACATGATAAATTCTATCTAAGCGGGAGAGCTTGCATTGAGAGTGTTAGGGAGAGTGTGTTTTAGGGGGAGTTTTGAGTTTGAGCTTTCTTTGCTTTTTCTTTGGTTTGCCGCTTTTCTTTCTATTTATTGGTTTTGCGATTTTTCCTTCTTCTAGATGACCTTCTTGAGCTTTTCTTTGACTTTTGGTCTTCTAGTTGTGCTTCATGTGGTCTTGGATTCAAAATTCAAACTTTGTGCCTTTGTGTTGTCAATGTACTCATCAAGGGGGAGATTGAGA
>JBNKHS010000600.1:0-513 GCA_050290485.1 Promineifilaceae bacterium (SeqCode)
GCCTGGTGAAAGTTTTGTTGTTGTTGTGCCTGTTGCTGTATCTGCTGTTGTTGCGCCTGCAGAGGGTTTTGTTGTTGTTGCGATTGTTGCAGTATTTGCTGTTGTTGCACCTGTTGAAGGTTTTGTTGTTGCTGTGCTTGTTGCAATATCTGCTGTTGTTGTACCTGTTGCAGTATTTGCTGTTGTTGTACTTGCTGCAACTGTTGTTGCTGCTGCGCCTGTTGAAGTTGTTGCCGCTGCTGCACATGCTGCAGAATCTGTTGTTGTTGCATGTGTTGCACCAGCTGGTATTGCTGCACTTGTTGTAGGTTTTGTTGTTGCTGCACCTGTTGTATGTTTTGTTGTTGCTGCACCTGTTGTTGGTTTTGTTGTTGCTGTGCTTGCTGCAATATTTGTTGTTGTTGCACCTGTTGTTGTACCTGCTGCTGCAGCGCCTGTTGCAAAATTTGTTGCTAGGCTATCTGGCATGGACAATATTGTTGCTGAGCGGCCAGGGCTAATGATTGCTGGATG
>JBNKHS010000601.1:0-514 GCA_050290485.1 Promineifilaceae bacterium (SeqCode)
GAAGAAGACTCGGTTAGGTTGTGGGCTAGGCCGGCCTGAGACGGCTGATTTTTCTGACCTGGGCCGGCCATGGGCTAGGCTGACGCCTTGGCCTACGACTGGTGCACGATATGGGCCTAAATAAGCTTGTATTTACTATTTTTATTATTTGTTTTTAGTTAATTCTATGTATTAGAATTAAATACTATTTTAGTATTTGGATTGTATAATTATGGTATTTTTGTAAACAATGCTAGATTATATTTTTCATAAATAGAATTTTTGCTAGTGGCTTGTAATATAAATATTATTAATGCCAAGATTTGTGTATAGTGCAATAAAAATTGGATATTTCTTGCTATATTCATCAAATTGGATGAAAATTTACACAATAAAATTTAAACTCATGAAGTTTAAACCTGTAAATACCACAAATTATACACTAAAACAGGATTTCAAGAGTGAAATCAATTGATACAATATATCGTACCATGCTTAATTCTAAGATGGATTTGGTAAAATATCACAAATTGAC
>JBNKHS010000602.1:0-514 GCA_050290485.1 Promineifilaceae bacterium (SeqCode)
GTGCCCCTTCAGATGGCGGTGATGCCGGATCGGTGCGACTCTTGGAGTATTGGACATGGGCTTGATCACTTTGGTTCTGCACATGTGCTTGATCACTTCGCTGTTATTGGTTCCTGATGAAGTTGGTGCTTGTGTTTGATCTTTGTTTTGACTTGTCAATTGGCCACAAACTTGTAATTTGAATTTGTATTCTGAGTGAATTTGTAACACTCCCCCTTGGACAATTAACACTTTGCCATCATGTATAATCCTTCAAAAATTCAGTGGAAAAAATGAAGAATGTCATTCTGTTATGCTGTGAAAAACTCGTACAACTCATTGAGAAAATTTTAGGAGAAACACTCTCAGCATACTTATGTCTTTAATGTCTCTTTGTAAAAACCCTTTGGAAAAAATCAAGAGATAGACATATACTTGTGTGCACATTGGCTCATTAAAAACCTTTCAATGAGAAATTCTTGTAAAACTCATAAAGGAAAAGAGTACAATTTGATGGCTTAATCGAGATACCTTT
>JBNKHS010000603.1:0-513 GCA_050290485.1 Promineifilaceae bacterium (SeqCode)
ATCTCCTAATCCCGGAGCTTTTACAGCGGCAATTTTCAATGCGCCACGGATCTTGTTAACAACCAATGTTGCCAGTGCTTCTCCGTCTACATCTTCTGAGATAATTACCAATGGTTTACCAGTCTGAGCCGCAGCTTCAAGAATAGGAAGCAATTCCTTCATTGCCGAAATCTTCTTATCATAAATAAGGATATACGGGTTATCAAGTTCAGCTTCCATCTTATCAGGATTGGTTACAAAGTATGGTGACAAGTAACCACGATCGAATTGCATACCTTCAACTGTTTTCACTTCAGTCTCGGTTCCTTTTGCTTCTTCTACAGTGATTACACCATCCTTACCAACTTTATCCATCGCGCTTGCGATCATTTCACCGATTTCGGTGTCATTGTTGGCAGAAATTGTAGCCACCTGGGCGATTTCGCTGGATTCCTTGATCTTTTTAGATTGTTTCTGAAGGTTTTCAACAACAGCAATAACTGCCTTGTCGATACCACGCTTCAGATCCATAGG
>JBNKHS010000604.1:0-512 GCA_050290485.1 Promineifilaceae bacterium (SeqCode)
GCACCCCAAACCTTCGTGATTCAGTTATTTTGTGATTTTGCTACAGTTAACTCAATCATTTTGTGATCTTGTCAGCAATTTTTTTGTACATTGAATTCAACCATTTTGCTACAGTGCTCAATCATTTTTTGATTGCTACAGTGCTCATCCATTTTATGATTTTGTTATACTGAACTTAGCCATTTTATGATTTTGTTACAATTACCTCAGTTATTTTGTGATCTTGTCAGTAATTTTTTATACATTGAACTCAGCCATTTTTGCAACAGTGCTCAGCCATTTTTTGATTGCTACAGTTCTAAGCCATTTTGTGATTTTGTTATACTGAACTCAGCCATTTTGCTACAGTGCTCAGCCATTTTGTGATTTTGCTACAATTACCTCAATCATTTTGTCATCTTGTCAGAAATTTTTTATACATTGAACTCACCCATTTCTGCAACAGTGCTCAGCCATTTTTTGATTGCTACAGTACTAAGCTATTCTGTGATTTTATTATACTGAACTCAACC
>JBNKHS010000605.1:0-513 GCA_050290485.1 Promineifilaceae bacterium (SeqCode)
AACGGTTTAACAGGAATTCAGGCTGTGGGGAAACACAGGCAGAGTACATGTGACCAGGAGAAGCGAGTAAAGAAAAAACCGCTCCCTTCGCGAGAAGAGAGCGGTTCTCATTGTTTGCTCATGCACCAGGAGGGGTGTGCATCGAGCAGTCCAGTTTCTGCCAAAGACCTAAGGAGGAGGGTGGCTTTCGCCGACGGCATAACTGTAAGCCCGATCAGTTTGTTCCAGTCGCGTTTCTCTCGTGCCAGTTTGGGGGAGGAGTTCTTTCCTTAGGCCTAAACTGAACGGACTACCCATAGTCTACACGATTTTTATCAATCTGTCACGCTTTCATTGTGAATTTTTAAGATATTTAGAGACTTTTCACCTATTTCCTCCTGTTCTTTAGCTCATTTGGTACTCATTTAGCTACAAAGTCAATGGTTAACAATATTGCCTCACTTACATTAGCTACACCTGGGGCATTTGGAATTTGCAGATCAAAGTCAGTTCGTAAAATTTGCGCAGATGCTG
>JBNKHS010000606.1:0-513 GCA_050290485.1 Promineifilaceae bacterium (SeqCode)
TTAACGGCCGTTCCCACCTTTTCGATAGCGAAGTGGCAACCTATGTTGAAGAGGTTTCAACACCTCAAAAGGTTTAACGGCCGTTCCCACCGAGGATGGAAACAGGCAAGTGAACCTTGCCCAACCGTTTCAACACCTCAAAAGGTTTAACGGCCGTTCCCACTTTTTATCCAAATGGTGGATTCAATATCACTCTTCCAGTTTCAACACCTCAAAAGGTTTAACGGCCGTTCCCACTTGGTGTGATTGAGGGATTGTTGGCACCTCACATAATGTTTCAACACCTCAAAAGGTTTAACGGCCGTTCCCACGTTTTATTAGTCACAGCTTAGAAATCCAGAACGATGAGTTTCAACACCTCAAAAGGTTTAACGGCCGTTCCCACCAGGTGCTCGAACAACCAACACCTGATACCAATCGTTTCAACACCTCAAAAGGTTTAACGGCCGTTCCCACAAAACTGTATTGTACGTTTACCAAACACACCTAAGGGTTTCAACACCTCAAAAGGTT
>JBNKHS010000607.1:0-508 GCA_050290485.1 Promineifilaceae bacterium (SeqCode)
GGAGGTCTCCTTAGAGGAAATGCCTATGAGCCAACTCGACACCTCAGAGGAGAAGTTGTTTGCCAAGCGTGGCCGCGGCATGGTCTTTAGCGACAATGGTAACACCACCTCACCGTCGTCAGAGCCACGCACCACCAAAAGTCACCGGCGCTCCAACAAGGACAATAGCAATGAAGATGATGATGACGACTTCTGGATGTAGATAAATCTAGAAGTACTTAGTAATAGTAGTTTGTAGTAGTTAGTTTATAGTAGTTTGTGTAATATATGTAATAGTTAGTAGTATTTTGTGTAATATAATGACTCTGTTCCACACTAACTTGTGGAACATTATATTAATATTAATACAAGACTCCTAATTATCATATTTTCTATATTAATTTGTTTTCACTTTTGTTCATTTGTGTACATTTTTGTTCTGTGTAATATTTAGCTCACTTTGTTGTTGATATCATATATCTTTCTATGTGAAGTAGAAGAAGGCCACAGTAGCAACGAGCTGATGCCG
>JBNKHS010000608.1:0-511 GCA_050290485.1 Promineifilaceae bacterium (SeqCode)
CAAACTCGGCATAAAGGTTACCGTACTCATCGGAAATAATTGTGTAATTTGCGGGCTCAATTTTGCGGGAGATGATTTCTTGATAGGGTGATTGATCTTGGATGAGTGCAACCCAAATATTGTGCTTTTCAGGCTGCAAAGGACCTTCATTTACCAGCGTGATATTTTGAATGACGTCATAGGTGATTGTACTGGTGATGATGGATGGGGTTACGGCCGTATCGTCTGAGCTTCCTTGAGTGACTTGACAGGCGGATAATGCGATCAGGGCCAACAGCAATAAGCATCGTTTCATTGCATCAATGCTAGCACCGGTCAAAAGTTTGCACAACAGCGGAGAAAACATGAGCTGCGTTGACCACCATGAATGAAAATATTTATCCACAGATTACGCAGACCTGTGCTGAGCGTGGCCGAAGTATTTCGCAGATATTTTTCTCTTTTTCTCTGCGTTCTCCGCGCGCTCTAAAGTAATTTGTCTTCATATGGATACAAAGACAAAATAACCGGC
>JBNKHS010000609.1:0-511 GCA_050290485.1 Promineifilaceae bacterium (SeqCode)
TGGGTCACAATCTGGATGAGGTTTTGCCATTTGGTCGTGTCGCCAATGCCGTTGTAAGTGGCGAGATGGTCAGCTAGGGAGAGCAGGGCGACATCAAGGCCTGCGGAATTGATATCGCGGAAGTAACGGAAGATGGCACGGCGGGAAGCTGGTTTGCCATTGATTGCTAGCAGGAGTGGACGCATATGCCCCAGCACCATTTTAGTTACGTAAGCCACATTCGCATTGCTAAAGCGCATGGTTGTTAATCGTGTTGCGGCTAATGTTGCTCCCACGTTCTCATGGCCGAGGAAACGAATACGGCCGTCTTCCTCTCTTGTTTGTGTGTCTGCTTTGCCCACATCATGGAATACAGCTCCGAGGCGGAGCAAGATACGGCCGTTTAAATTCCCGTCTACCTGGCGCGTCAAATGTGCATTGAGTTGTTGCGCAAATGGCGCTAATTGCTGTTGTAAATCGGCCAGAACTTGATCATCGAGTGTTTCTTTTTGCAAGCATTGTTCCACTTGCC
>JBNKHS010000610.1:0-510 GCA_050290485.1 Promineifilaceae bacterium (SeqCode)
TCATCCGGCTTGAATTCGCGACTGGCTCCTTTGTATGGCTTGGAAATCGGCATAATATTTTCCACACCAATCATACGCCCAATTTGATGCCGATCTAAGGTCGTGCCATCACCAATGACACCAATAACCATACGTCCTTCACCATAGATGGTATGTGTTTTGTAGCCAGCAGCTTCAACACGTTCTACCAAGGCTTGCACATGCTCTCTTGTTGCTTCGGGTTTCATTACGACAATCATTTTTCGTTCTCTTCCTTATTTTTATTTTGATTCTTTCTGCGATAGTTGCATCGCTAATTCAATTTCTTCTGAGGGAATGGGGGGCACGCTTTCCTTGTCCGGTCGGAGGGAAGTTGACTCACGCAGATAGACGTGAACGATCTCTTTCGGCTGCTTCTTTGTGTTCCAATGGAGCAAAATGCGCACACATTTGTCTAAACTTTCGGGGACTTGCATTTCATGCCCACACAAGAGGGGTACATCGTACCAGCCCAGTTGACGGGCAGCGATT
>JBNKHS010000611.1:0-510 GCA_050290485.1 Promineifilaceae bacterium (SeqCode)
TACTCGGTTGACCACGTCGTGCGATGTCATGCCTGTTGGCTTATCAAGATTGAGTATGCCGGCATAATCAGTCATGGGGGGTAGATGGTTGCGGGTGGCATGTTGCATGTTGCATGTTGCCCGTTGCAAGTGATCTTTTTGTGATTTACCTGCTGCCTGCCACTTGCCACTTGCACTACTCAGTTTGCATTTTCTTCCTGCTGACGGATGGCCTCTTTGCACAGCGCAACAACGAGTGCTTCGGCTTTATCCAGCGGGCCTTGGAGTGTGCAGCCAGCAGCGAGGGCATGGCCGCCACCACCCAGATTCAAGGCGACTTCGGCGACGCTGTGGGGGGGACTGCAACGAAATCCAACCCGAATATCACCGTTTTCCATTTCCATCAGCACCACGCCCATCGCGGCTTCATCAATGTCGGCCAGCAAGTTTGTTAAGCCATTGGAACTGGACCCGTTGAAATGGGCTGATTGCCGCTCTTCTTTGGTGATCGCTGTCCAGATGAGTCCTTTT
>JBNKHS010000612.1:0-509 GCA_050290485.1 Promineifilaceae bacterium (SeqCode)
AGTGGAGATGATAGGGTGAGGAGCAGGGGAGTGCCGTTCCTACCAACCACCATTGAACAGAAAGCAAACTAACAGGGAACACGGCCGTTTCCCATCGACCCTAGCTAATCTTTCAGAACGTAAATGACGCGGATCAAAGCCAATGAACACAGATCAAAAATCCGTTCCTTTCTCCCATCCGTTGACCCCCCCAACTTCACAATTCGCCTCCCCTTTCATCCTTCATAATTCATCCCTCATCCTTCCTCATGCCACACCGGCCCAACATGCCTTCAGTAACGGTTGCTGGCAAGAATTCGGCCGTAAAGGGGAAGCAGGTGGCATGGCAAAGATACCGGCTACAGCTAATTTGGAAGACCGCGCGGTAGCAGGATTTATTCATTAACTTTTGAAGATGGATAAACACATCTAAAGCCTTTGTCATCTGAACGATTATCTATCGCTGTTGTATTCCGACGATATGTTGTGAAATCATTTGGGTGAATGGAAAGCCATGAGCCGCCTCGTAC
>JBNKHS010000613.1:0-509 GCA_050290485.1 Promineifilaceae bacterium (SeqCode)
TCCAAAGGCAAACCTTCGTCATTGACCTGACCAACATTCTTTATGTCTGTCAGCCACCTCATCTGTGACCTTACCTTTTGTTGATGAGAGGTTGTTCCTAACTGTGACCCAACTGGTGCTTCCTATTCATGTTGTTGCTGACCCTGTACCTACTGAGGACCCTGCTGCTTACCGTGCTCCTATTGCTGACCCTGCTCCTGTTGAGGACGCTACTACTGCTCTGACTGAGACATCTTGATTATATAACCTAATCATATAATAGAAAACAAGCATTTACAAATGAAGACAATCATAACATAAGCATGATGCACAAGTATTGACTCATAATCTTACATACACACTGTCAGTATTCAATGTATAACTAGGATCATTTAGTTGATTATTTAGTTGATAAACTAGGACTTAGGCACATGCATATAGTCATGGAGGGGAGACACAGTACTAGAATGTAGCACACAAAAAACCATGAATCAATTTATAACACTATAGAAAAAACAGAACCACATGTC
>JBNKHS010000614.1:0-508 GCA_050290485.1 Promineifilaceae bacterium (SeqCode)
AAGACCCCTCTCGCCAATTGGCTGAATGCCGAAACGGAAACCGTGGCCTTACAGTTGACGGATAAGGAAGTGGATGTCCTCTGCTTTTTGGCCTGCCTGGCAGAGAAGGATCTGACAACGGCCGTATCCCATTACCACGGTGATTTTCTGAACGGATTTCATCTCAGCAACAATGAACCTTTTGCCGATTGGCAGCGCCGCCAGCAGGAATCGTTACAGCGCAAGGTGTTGGATGCCCTGCACAGTCTGGCAGAAACGGCCGTATCCCAACAAAACTACACCCTCGCCGCCCGCTACGCCCGCCGCCAGCTTGAACTGGATAATTTGCAAGAGTCTGCGTGGCAGCAGTTGATGACCGCACAAATGGAAAACGGCCGTCGTGACCATGCCCTTAACAGTTACAACGAACTCAGCCGCATCCTGCACGCCGAACTGGACATCGAGCCTTCGCCAGCCACACAGGCACTCGTTGCCCACATTCGCCAACAGTCGCCAACAAAAACAAAAG
>JBNKHS010000615.1:0-508 GCA_050290485.1 Promineifilaceae bacterium (SeqCode)
CAACCCGTTCCGGCGGCAGGGGCGTCTGGTGCTGACCGTGTTGGCACTGGCCGCCGGTGGCGCGGTCTTCATCATGGCGCTGAATGTGGGGGCCTCGTGGCAGGCCACGACGAATCGGGAGTTTGCGGCGCGTGATTACGGGGTGACGGTGCAGTTGAAACGGCCGTATCCTGAGACAGAAATTGTCCCATTGATTGAATCGGTGGATGGCGTAACGGCCGTTGAGAGTTGGGTGCAGGCACAGTCGGCGGTTAACTATCCTGACGGCACCCAGGGACATTCCTTCCAACTGCTGGGCCAACCGGCTGACTCGCAAATGGTCGACTTCCCCTTGCTGGAAGGGCGCTGGCTGCAACCGGATGAGCAGAATGCCGTGGTCGTCGGGCATATGCTCGTCGCTGATGAACCGTCTGTCGCCTTTGGCAAAACGTTGTCTCTCAATGTGAATGGGGCAGAAGTGGAATGGGAAGTAGTTGGTGTTGTGCGCGTCATTGGCTCGGATACGGTC
>JBNKHS010000616.1:0-479 GCA_050290485.1 Promineifilaceae bacterium (SeqCode)
AATCTCAGAAGATTCAATACAATTCTGGAATTTTATGATCTAATTCAATAACCCCCCAAAAAGTGATGACCTAAATGGGTACATATAGGACTCCTGGACGTCCAACACTTGTTTGGAAACAAATAAAACATCGCCATAAATTCCCTTATTTAAAATGGCTCTATTTGGAAATAGACAGAAATGGCTGTCGACTTAATTTGGTTGCCACAGCCTGTATATTCCATCCCAGAGAATAAGGTCATACTAATTGGAAATTATTTGGGATTATCTTTCCAACAAGTTTTTATTTGCATGATTCGGAGTTCGGGAAAGAAATCTGCAGCAGTTTTAATTCCAGAGGTTCTGCCTGCCATAACCAACTCCGAAATGATTTTCAAGATTTCTTCTTCAATGGTGGTGCTCCTGCTTTCCTTTCCTCCCTCATGGACTCACTGATGATGGGAACCATCTTCGATTATCTTCGTGTAACTCCTCTCCTC
>JBNKHS010000617.1:0-507 GCA_050290485.1 Promineifilaceae bacterium (SeqCode)
GGCAGTCCCAGTTTGTCAATCTGGTCAGTTGTTAGATAGGCTCTGGGCAGGGCGACGAAATCACCTGCTTTGGATTGGTCGCGGATGAGACCGACAACGGTATATTCGCGGGTTGTACCATCTTCAAGATCAATAATAGCCGTGTCTCCCACACGGAAACCGGGATCGACGAGGGTGTCATAGCTGATCAGAATTTCATCTTCCTCAAGATAGATTTTGCCATCCTTGGCTTCAATTTGGTTGACGGTGGCGGTGGTGAAATCATCACGGGCTAACAAATCGAGGCTTTGCCATTCTTCGCCATCTTTGCTGATGCGGATGGTCGTCGCATAACGGCCGTCTGTGGCGGCAACACCGGGCACTCTTGCAATTGACTCGATCAAATCCTCGTCAAATCCGTCTGTGGTAATGATGATGTTGGCCGGTGAGACGGAGAGGTAACTTTTATCAATGTCTTCCGACATCGTCACGTAGGCACTGATGATGGCTCCAATGGCAAAAACGCCG
>JBNKHS010000618.1:0-506 GCA_050290485.1 Promineifilaceae bacterium (SeqCode)
TGGGGACTGAAGGGACATACCGTCATGGCTGCCGGTGACACCACGCATGATTTTGGAGGCGAAAGCGTCATTGGCATCTTCGGGTGTCCATTCTGGTTTTTGGGCGTTGTCACTCATATATTGGATTCTATCGTCAAATGATTTGTCTGCAATGATAAATGGTTTGTCTGCAGCCTCTTCCCAAAGTATGAAATGATTTAACGCAAAGGTCGCAAAGGATGAAAGGGGCAAAGAAAAAACTTTGTCTCTTTTGCTTCTTTGCGTTGAAAAATGTGACTATATTATAAAAGTGGGTTTATCAGTTATTGATTTAGGAGATACGGCCGTTTCTCGCCGTTATCTGCAAAATATGACCTGAATTTCCTGCTGGTTTTGGCCATAGATCTCATTATAATGTGTGAATGACAACTAGAAGACTCGTGCATGATGAAGTAACTTGGACAGATATATTGAACCCGACACAAGAAGATGTGGATGAACTCGGCCAACGCTACCCGCAATTTCAT
>JBNKHS010000619.1:0-506 GCA_050290485.1 Promineifilaceae bacterium (SeqCode)
ACTTACTGAAACGCTTACTGTTCCACCTACCATATATGTCATGGTACTTTGGGTCATAATAGCAAAGAAAAGGAGGAGTAAAATGGTAAAAGAATCGTTGTAACCAGGCAAGCGAAACAGACCTGCTGTAACGATGCAGATTGCTATTAGAGATAAGATGAAAGAGTATATTTGGCGCTTATTAATCATTTAGCAGTCTCATAACCCTACGATGTCTTCGCATTATATGTAGACATAGTTGAACTTTAAAACAAAATCCCCATGATGCACATAGGACATCATGGGGATTCTGTTAAATTATCAGATTATGATTATAGATTATTCGTCAAAATCCTCTAGGCCTACCCAAGAGTAGCCGCCTACCCAGGAATAACCGCCTACCCAAGAGTAGCCACCTACCCAAGAGTAGCCGCCTACCCAAGAGTAACCACCTACCCAGGAATAGCCACTTTGCCAGTAATCAGACTCGTTCCATTCATTCCAATCTGTACTTCCTACCCAGGAAT
>JBNKHS010000620.1:0-474 GCA_050290485.1 Promineifilaceae bacterium (SeqCode)
AAAGCAAAAGCTTGAGCGACTACGCTCAACAAGACTTATCCGTCGTGACCTGAAGGCCACGAATTCTAGACATGCAAAGGCTTCAAGTGAAATAACGGACTCAAGCCTACTAGCACCTACTACTAATCATTTTTAAGCAAGTTACTAGCCAAGTTAAGTTGATTAACAATAATAATAGATTAGCAACCTATGCTAAACATGCATGGTAAATCAATCAACCATTTTTAGTATCATCATTTTCGACTACCAAGTAGTCATAATTAACATAACCATAATCTCATATGACATAATGATGTATCACTTCTACGTTTGTACACAGCGAACAAGCCTCACCCATATCCGAGGGTGTCGCGGAGATTCGAATCAATAGTCACCTTGCAAGGGAAATAACCTGACAACACGACACACGTGAACCACAAAGGTATCACGAGTGGCCACCTTTCGCATTGACTATCAAAGAGTCGAGCCGGGCCC
>JBNKHS010000621.1:0-505 GCA_050290485.1 Promineifilaceae bacterium (SeqCode)
TATTTAAATATCATATATGCATAAATAGTATTATTTATTAATTTATATTCCTTTACACAAATAATTATACTGGTAAAGTATTACATATATTGAAATAGCATATGCAATGTTACGCAAAATATTGTATATTGAGATGTGCATCAATATTATATATTTATAGGTAATATGAGACAAAATAAGATGGAATGTGATACATACTTAATTCCATACACATAAAGATTGAAATTAATATGAAATGTGATACATAATTGTTCATACAGCTAAATCATACAAATTTTTCTTTGCCACCTTTTCGCATATAGAGCAAAAGATTCTTGTCAAAGTCTTTCTCTATGTGTTTGATATTCATTGGATTGGTGAATAGTAGCATCTCTTCAAACTGATTGACGTCCTCGTCATTGTCTTCCACGTTGTCAATCCCAACAATTTTTTGTTTTCTAGAAACAACAATGTGTTTCTCAGTTTCTGGATCGAGTACATAGAAAACTTGTGCGACACGGTCGGC
>JBNKHS010000622.1:0-504 GCA_050290485.1 Promineifilaceae bacterium (SeqCode)
GGCGGGATTTTGAATCCGACCGGTACTGTAGCAATGGGCCGGTCCCAATTCTCACTGTAGAATTGATTTTCCAATATTCAAATCATCTCCAAAATTTGAAATTCAAAACAAAGATCTTCTTGATGTCCAAAAATATTCAAACTTGGCATGAGGCTTCATTTGAATATGATGATCAACTTCCCCCATTGGCCCAAGTTCAATATCCCAATGGATATCATGTTACAAATTATGGAACACTTTCCAATTTGAAACTTCCATGAATTTTAAAGGGGTTCAAACCTTGTGGGAAAAATCTGGTAAATTCACTAAAATTCTATCTCAACATGATCTTCACAAAAGTGAATTTAGTTGGGCACACTTGTATGAAAAAATTGTAGTTCTAATACAAGCATCAAATTGAGTTGATTTAAAAATAAGAAATGAGTTTGAATTTGAAATTCAAACCACACGGAACTTATAATACAACCAAACAAGTCCAGGATTTCATTCAAGCTTCTACAGTAC
>JBNKHS010000623.1:0-504 GCA_050290485.1 Promineifilaceae bacterium (SeqCode)
TAACGGCCGTTGATGTTGAAGCCTATATAGTCTTGCTCATTCGTGCTGTTACGGCCGTCTTGCAACCGTTTGGCATCACCGAAGAAGATGTGACTTGTTGGTTAAGAGGTTGGGCTTGGCAACGGCCGTTTTTGTTTACTTAGGGCCGGGGGCAAGCTAGTAGATGATGAGGTCTGTGGTTTTGGTTCTGGCTGGGTTGATGATACGGCCGTTTCTGTAACTGGAGATGTTGCGGAAACGGCCGTTTTTTGTTTTCCAAGAGTTTAATCTACTTCCGCTTCCCCATTTTTGTTACTATTTTGATCACTTTTTGTCAGACATCGATAAAATCAATATTTATACTTGTAACCCATAGCGCGTTAAACGGCCGTATTCGTTTATCTGTATCTGTATCTGTATTGGAAAGTAGTTGTGGTGTTGTAGTTGTATAGGAAGACCACCGTGAAAATATTAGTCATTGACGACGAAAGTTCAATTTTGAACTCGCTTGAACCATTGTTAACA
>JBNKHS010000624.1:0-503 GCA_050290485.1 Promineifilaceae bacterium (SeqCode)
TGATGTGCTGCTAGCGGCCATTGAAAAGCATGAACTACCCCCCGAAAATTACAGTTGGTATATTGATTTACGCAAATATGGATCTGTACCGCACAGTGGTTTTGGTCTTGGTTTAGAACGCACAGTGGCGTGGATTTGTGGGATTGATCATATTCGGCAGACGAGCCCGTTCCCGAGAACGTTAAATCGGTTGAATCCGTAGCGTATCAACGTGTAGACGTATAGACGTGATGGTTTGTACAAGGCGAACTTAATACGGATCAATCACGTTTTTACACAATTACGTTTTATTTTTACGGCCGTTAATCTGAGTTGTTGCTTAAGATTAACGGCCGTTTTGTTTTTTCTCATGCGGGGTAGGTATGATTTGAGCTATGGAAAATTTTAAATTGGGGCGGGGAACGGCCGTCATGCTGGCAGGCATATTCGCGGCCATTGTGATTGCTTTTTTCTACTTTGTGGATGTCAATTTAGTCGTTGAGACGGTGCGGGGCGCAGATCTG
>JBNKHS010000625.1:0-503 GCA_050290485.1 Promineifilaceae bacterium (SeqCode)
ATGCGGAAGAGAACTGGCCGTATGTGGAAATGATGGCTATCTGGGCGTTTCGCTTCCCTGCCCCCAGCAAAAGCTTCATGGATTATTACACGCTGGTGACGCCGGAGTTTGTTCCCAAACCAATTTATGAGGCTATCCAGGAATATACAACGGGTCAGAGGTGAAGAGACGAAGCCTGAGCGGCAACTGATAGTCGCAAGTTGAAGGCTGGTGTGTCTGGAGGGCAAGACCGGGCTTCGACAGGTGGTTCTTGAGCTTGCCGAAAGGCTCAGCCATCGCTGCACCTGGATTTTGGCAAACACCCGAATAGTTACAAAAAATGATTCTCAACTCAATATTGCTTAGGTTTACCGCGCCATAAACGCCACAAGACCCATAAGATAAGCAGCCCAGAAAACAATGTTGCTGAAATGTAGCCAAAAAAGGCAATCGTCGTAAATATTCTTGTTTCTTCTGTGCCAAAAGCAGCCGCAATACCTGTAGCAATCGCTGACCCTACAATG
>JBNKHS010000626.1:0-503 GCA_050290485.1 Promineifilaceae bacterium (SeqCode)
TCTGTCAACGAAGCTTTGGCGGCTGTGACGGCATTTTATCAGGAGAAAACGGCAAAAGAAGCGGCACAAATCAAGGAAACGGCCGTTGTCGCCGAGACGGATTGGGACGCCAAAACATTGAGTCAAACGGCCGTTCGGGCATTGCTCTCGACGGAAGGAGTCACCTCGGTTCTCGTCGGCATGCGCCAGCAAGCCTACGTTGAAGACGTCCTGCAGGGACTAGAAAATCCAGTTGCAGCGAAAGATCGTACTGAGTCATGGGTAGCGTATAAACGTGTAGACGTGTAGACGTGATTTTGATCAGTATGGAATATCTTGTTGGAAAAAGTTTGGAGTACTGCTGCTTGTGGTGTATGTGGCTACTTCTTCACGAATGACATGATCCCGATTGCGCGGAATTACAGTTAATAACAAGCGAATGATTTGGGTCAGCAGTTGCATTCGATGTTCGCAAACACCTTCTCCAAGTAAATGTCTGCTTTTGAAATACCAGTCACGGCTTT
>JBNKHS010000627.1:0-502 GCA_050290485.1 Promineifilaceae bacterium (SeqCode)
ACACTTCAAAAGGTTTAACGGCCGTTCCCACCCCCCAACCTTAGTGCGTCCGGCAAAGGACCATGAAAGGTTTCAACACCTCAAAAGGTTTAACGGCCGTTCCCACGCCACATCGAAGGTGCCTAACAGCACCCCATTGTGTTTCAACACCTCAAAAGGTTTAACGGCCGTTCCCACCAGGTGACGATGGTATCGTTATTTTGACAAGCCATCTAGTTTCAACACCTCAAAAGAGGGGTGGACATATCAAAAACGAGGTCTCGTCAAACGAGACTTGTGTCCCGTTTAGTTGGACGCCAGTCTAAAAAAACGAGGCGGGACTGAACCTGTGACCCGTTTTTCGCGACGGGGGTCTCAATTGCTTAGACCAAAGTCGCACAAAATGTGCCCGCACATCATACCATGCCCCGTTTTATAAATACAACAGGTTGACTCCTATTTATACACTAAATGTGTCAGCAAATGAGCATAAAAAGGAGTACAACCTTATGTTCTATTATAC
>JBNKHS010000628.1:0-472 GCA_050290485.1 Promineifilaceae bacterium (SeqCode)
GTCACAAGCTTGACCACTGACAGAGTTGACGTGGGGACTCAGCCGGTAGTCTCGCTCCTCCAGAGGAGCATGACTGAAGGCATGATCGGGATGACCGAGACTTGCGCGACGTCATTTGTAGCAAAGATGCACATGGCCGGATCAAAAACAGGCGTCAGGAGCGTGAGCGGCTTGAACAGGAGCAACGTGAAGCGAGGGACTATGACTACTATGGTCCCTATTGTGACCAACCTCACCGACATCGTTCTCCTGAAGGAGGGCGCAATGCAGGAGGAGTCAAGGACTTTTCCCATGACTTGAAGAGGGTGCGTTGGCCCCTGAACTTCAAGTCGTCAGGAATCAACAAGTACGATGGATCCACCAATTCGGCCGAGTGGCTCGAAATCTACCAACTCGCCATTGAAGTCACATGAGGGCACTCATACGTCATGGCAAATTATTTGCCCATCTATTTATCATCACCAGCCAGAAC
>JBNKHS010000629.1:0-500 GCA_050290485.1 Promineifilaceae bacterium (SeqCode)
CGTTCAAGACCTTTGAGCAGCAGCTAGCGAGAGATCAAGACAAGTGACCCTTGACCATGTTGATCCTATGTGCTTTCTTTCTCTAGTATACACACTGGCCTGCATGCATTAATATTGTACCTAAGCCTCATACTTTAGGAAATTGGGTTCATACTTGGTTAGTTATGCTTAGCCATGCAGTCTTGAGTTTTGTGCAAGTCTATGATCCTTTGTGATGTTGAGTTTGGCTTGTGTCTTTGTGAGAGTGTATGGTCTTCCATCCGTCGAGATGTGACTTGACCATGGTGAGGATCGATGCTGTGGTTTGAGCAAGATTGGACTGGTGGAGACGGTTGGATTCCGTCAGGTGATGTTGCTTGTCATGCTCGGAACTGCTAAGGACCAAGTCTCAGGAGTGGACCCCCCAGGACAACATGTGCCACCACGTGTCCGGTATGGAATGGCTTGCTTACTAATTAGGTATGCTATGGGCTGTGTGTCGTGCTCGGTTGAGTGGGGAT
>JBNKHS010000630.1:0-500 GCA_050290485.1 Promineifilaceae bacterium (SeqCode)
TCTACTTTGATCGGAGGAACTTTAGAGACGACAAACTTCCGCAATCGGTATAACTGCACGGTGATTGCCGTGCAAAGTCGTGGGGAGCTCATTCACGAGCGATTGGGACAACTACATCTAAGCTTTGGTGATACGCTTCTTCTACGCGGCGAAACCTTCGCTTTAGAACAAATCAAACGGGAGCCGGGTTTTATTGTCACGCAAGAAATGCAAGAAGAGGAGTTTCGTGGCCAAAAGGTGCCACTTGCCTTAGGCATTATTGGCGGAGTTGTTGTTTTCGCCGCTTTGGGGGTTCCTATTTTGGTGACCGCCATTGGAGGATGTGTGCTCATGGTCGTGACCGGCTGTCTAAAAGTAGAGGAGTTTCATGGTGCTATCCGCTGGGATGTGATCTTCCTGCTAGCAGGGGTTATTCCTCTGGGGCTGGCCTTGCAAAACACGGGCGGAGCAGACTGGCTAGCCAGCCAAATTGTAAATATTGCGTACTCGGTCCCGCCTCT